>JBEKKG010000385.1:0-7023 GCA_050010835.1 Planctomycetota bacterium | reverse complement strand
CTCAAAGAAATCACTCAATACCACGGCGCCTACACCTCTAAAAAAGCGCGCGGTGACGTGCCGGAATTCCGTTGTGAGATTGGCTTCGAGCAGGGCGCGGGCGAGACGCTCGCCGATGTCCGCAGCCGCAACGCCTGGCGCGACAGCAGCACCGATGCGTTGTACCAGAGCATGGTGGACAGAGTGCTCGCGGCCGGCGTGGAGGCCGTCGAGGCGTAACTGCAACAGAATTGCAAATTGAATCCCGATGGATCGGGAGAAAAGTGGACTGCGCGCGTTGGCGGGTGCGTAGCCAGCCGATTGTACCACGGGCGTCTCGCCCGTGGCGAACAGGGCGCCACGACCGGGACGGTCGTGGTACAAACGCTCCTGCGTGGACTTATTTCTTGCCTACGCACCCCGCGTTGGCGGGCAATTTACAATTTACAGTTTTCAATTTTCAATTTTCAATTCTGTACTTCTATCACCGGCATAGCGGTCCTGTACGGCAGCCTGCCGCCTTCGGGAATGAGGAAGCAGTGCTCACGGCCCGTCTTCACTTTGTCGCACGGGGTCCCGTTCACAAACAGCAGCGGTGCATCCTCCGGAAAATCGCGCGCGCTTTCGAGCAGGACGACAGCCGGCTGGAGCAGCGCGGAGCGGCGCGCCGCGGGTGGGGCTTGGAGGGTCTGAGCGTCGAGGTCCTCCGCCGCCACCATGTGTTTGTCGAGGACCTCGGCACCGCTGGTGACGAGGCGTATCGAGGGGATGTTGCGTGAGAGCGAGTATGCGCTGATGGCCCCCAGGGCCAAAGTGCGCAGGGTGCGGTCCAGCGCCGGACTGCAATCCACCACCAGGCCGAACGTGCCGCGCTGGGTCTGTTCGCTATCCGGGCTGACGTAGCGCGGACGGGCAATCTCGGGCGTGGCATTCTGGCGGCGCGAAGGGCGCGCGTAGGTGCGGACACGTTCCAGCGGCGGCACATGCTCGTCAAACCAGCGCGCCAATTGCACGTCCCAGGGCAGCGGCGGCTGCTCCAGCGCCCGGATTTCCGCGAGCAGCGCGGCCGGCAGCGCGCCTTTGCCCGCTTCCGTGTGGAGCTGATAGCCGCGCAGAAGGGCATCCAGGAAAATGCGGCCGCTGGCGCGGTTCTGGGCCGCCGCCTCGGAACCCTCCTCGCCCCAGCCGAGAATGTCGGGCACGCCCGCGCCCGCGAACGTGACCAGCTTGCGCGCGGCTTTCTCTCTTTCGCGCAACAGTTCGTAAGTCTCTTCGGGCCGCAACTCGGCATACTGCGGGGAGAGCAGGAGTCCTTCCCCCGGCGGCTGGCAGAGTTTTTTAGATAGTGAGAGCGGCAACTGCGCCAGCCAGGCGTTGATGCAATAATCACAGGCGGCGTTCCAGAGAAAAGGATCGCGGCCCTTGCGGCGCGCAAAATGCTGCAACGCCGCGTGCAGGGCCATGTGCGCCAGGACATAGCGCTGTTCCGCGTCATTCAGCGCCCAGCCGGGGTTGAGGAGCAACTCGCGGCGGCGCGGATTGACCGCCGCGACGCGCACGCCCAGCCGCGCGCACAACCGCGCGTCCTCCACGATCCTGAAATGCTGCAGCACCGCGCCCAGCAGCGGATAGTTCCGCACGAACCAGGCGCGAGCCTGCTGCGCGGGGGAGAGTTGGGCCTCGTCGCCCGCGGCGGAAGTGAGCGCTTGGCGCGCCGCGCGGCGGATGGCGCGGGCAAAGATGTCTGCCCAGTTGGCCTTGGACGCGCCGGCGAGCGCCATATCCATTGCCGTGCCGTTGGCGGTCCGGCCCGGCGGCGGGCTGCGGTCCTGCGACCAGATGGTGAAGAGCTTCTCCTCATCGTTGGGCAAGCCCGGCGGCAGACGCAGCAGCCCTTCCGGTTGCGCGCCAATCTTCATGCGGTTGAGGAACTCGTTGACTACGCAATCACAGGCGATGTTCCACAGGATGCCGCGCCGGGCCTTCTGGACATGTCCAAAGGCGAGGTGCAGCAGCGCATGGGCGAGAACAAAGGTCCATTCCGCCACCGTGCGCGGGTGGTTGAAAGGATTGGCAAAGACGTCGCCGCCGGAGGAGACCGTCACGAACATGCCGGCCACTTGCGGTTCATAGTCCAGGACGTGCAGCCTGGCGCGAAAGACCAGCGGGCCAAGCAGCACGTGCTTGCGCAACCCTTCCCAGGCGCGCTCAATGCGCTCGCCAGAGACGCGCAGCGCTTTTTCATCGAGTGGCTGCGGACGTTTGGGCATTAAGGCTTTTTCTTTTCGGCCTCTTTCGCACCCGCTGTCTCTTGCGCCAGCCAACGGATGGCGGCTTCATGGTCCTCGGCGCGCCCCCAATCGTGGCCGCCGGGATGGAGTACGTACTGGCACTTGCGCCCGCTGGCCTTGGCCTTCTCGTAGGCGCCGGTGACCTCGCCCTTGTTCATGTCGGTCTGGCCTGTGAGATAGAAGATGGCCTCGTCTTTCGGCGGCGGGCCTGCTTGCGTATACGCGGCGCCGATAAGAATGAGGCCGGCACAGATTCCCGGATACGCCTCCCCCGATGCGGAGGAGGCCCGCGCGCCGCCGGAAAGCCCCGAGAAGTAGACGTGCTTCATGTCCACCCTGAAGCGCCGCCGCAGGTCGAAAAGCACCGCGTCGCGGTTCTGGCAGATCGGTTCGAATGGCCCATTCTTGGACTCCGTCAAGCCCGCCATGATCCAGCCGGTTTCTTCAGCCATTTTTGTGGAGAGCGGCTCAGCGTTGCCGCCTGGGGAGAAGTTGATGAGGACCGGCGCCGGCTTTTCCGGATCGTATTTCTTCGGCACATAGCAACTGTAGTGGTACTTGGGACCATCGAGGCAGCCGAGTTGGTGCGTCTTGCCTTTCTCCAGGTCCAGCGGCACGGGCTTGGCCAGCGCCTCGTCTTTCCAGAAGCGGAAGAGGCCCTCGCCTTTCTTCTCGTCAGGGTTGTCGTCGGCGGCCACGCCAGGCGGCGACAGCTTGCCCACCAGGTTGTTGGCCTTATACTTGGCTCCGTTGAACAGGTTCTGGACTGAAATTCCCTGGAAGGTGACGGTGTCGCCTTCCAGCTTGATCGCGAATTGCTGGAGCACGCATACGGCCCCTTTGACCTCCGTTTGCGGCTTCTGGCCCCGCGAGGCCGCCAAGGCCTGCTCTTCGGACAGCCCATACCAGGTGACGCCTTGGCCTGCGAAGCCCGCTCCGCCGCGCTGAATGAGGATGCAATGCTGGATCGCCACGCCGTTTATGCTCTGCACGCCGTGCCACTTGCCAGGCATGAGGTCGCCGAGTTTGGCCGTTTCGCCCGCAACGCAGTTTGCCAGGAAGGATGCCAAGGCCACCAGCAGGGCGGAACAGTATGCGCGCATGGCACTTACTCCAAGGCAGTTTGGCAGGATGTCCCAAGCACAGGCTGATTCTCAGGCTGCCGGATGCCGAAAGCAAGTCTCAGGCCTCGCGTTTGTAAAAC
Source organism: Planctomycetota bacterium (assembly GCA_050010835.1). Taxonomy (GTDB): domain Bacteria; phylum Planctomycetota; class SZUA-567; order H5-PLA8; family H5-PLA8; genus JAPLOD01. The sequence goes on along the minus strand of JBEKKG010000385.1, from coordinate 3,549 downwards.
GCGAAAGCGTGTGGCCCGTCAGTCCAGTGCCGCACCAACTCCAAGCCCTGCGGCGCGGGAGGAGCGGCGCTCTTCTCGAAACGCAGCACCAGCCGGGCGTGGCCAGGGTACAGGAGCTTGCTGGCAAGAGACATCTCTGCTTCAGCGGCGGAACGGCTCGCGGCCTCCCGGCTGAAACTGAAGGGCGGGTCGTAGAGAACCAGATCGAACAGCGTTTGCACACCGCTCTCCTTGACGAAGCCGGCAAGAAACGGTCCAACCTCCTGGCAGCGCACAATGGCGCGGTCCTCAAGGTGCGTGCGGGTCAGGTTCTCTTTGAGCAACGCTATGGCCTCCGTACGCCTTTCCACGAACCAGCACTTCTCCGCGCCGCGGGAGAGCGCCTCAATGCCCTGCGTCCCTGTCCCGGCGTACAAGTCCGCGACCGTCGCGTCGAGAATCAGGCCCGAGGTCTCCAAAATGGAAAAAAGACTTTTCTTCAGGCGGTCCAGGATGGGCCGCGTCTGGAAATCAGGGACGGTCTTCAAGGGGACGCTACGGGCACTGCCGGCTAGAACACGCATGTCTCACTGAAACTCGAAACTCGCACCACGATCCACGATTCACGATCCACGAACTTACACCGGGTACTTGTACTCGCCCCGCTCGCAACGGGCGATTATCTCTTCTATGTCCTGGTGGCAGGTGCCGCAGCCGTTGCCGGCCTGGGTTGCGGCAGTGACCTCCTCCACCGTCTTCAAGCCTTGCTGACGTATGGCGCGCTCGATCTCCGCTTCGGGAACGTGGTAACAGACACAGATTGGCGCTTCGCCGGGCTGCGGGCGGGCGCGGGGCGGCAGGCCGCGCAAGCGGCGCGCAATGGTGTCCAGCGTCTCCACAACCAGAACGGGCTGCCTGTGGCGCACCTCAGGCAGCCCGCCCAGCGCCTGGTTCAGATCCTGCACGGTGATCTGGAGCGCCTCGTCGAGCGTCTTGCCCAGGATCATCTCGCAGAAGCATGAGGCGCTGGGGATAGGCATTCTCCCGGTGGCCTGAAAGCCGGCGTCCAGAATCCGCTCGTCCGCGGTGCGCAGCTTGACGGTCAGCGTCAGCCGGTCCCCGCGCGGCGTGGGTCCGGCGTCAGCGGAGAAAAGCTTCTCCGTGGCAGGGTCAAGGCCCGCCTCGGTCAGCAGGCCGCTGTGCCTGGGGTGGTTGAGATGGTCGAAGACCTTCTCGGAGTATTCTGCCATGCGCGCCATCGCTTGCCCTCGGCTCCTTAGCCACAGATGAACACAGATGAAGACAGAATTCAAGATATAGAAGGGACAATTCCTTGTGAATTTGCTTCCACCTTGAGGAACATCGTCTTAAACTACTTGCGGGGTGAGACCCATGACTACACTGCGCGAGATACGAAAGTTTGTGGAGCGGATTGCGAAGGAGTTTCGGCCGCAGAAGATCATCCTCTTCGGCTCGTATGCCTACGGCCAACCCAGGGATTCATCGGATGTGGACTTGCTGGTGGTCATGCGGCACAGGGGCCCCCCGGCCTACAAATCGGTGGAAATCGAGCTGAAGATTCGCCCCCCGTTCGCACTTGATCTGCTTGTGCGGTCCCCCGCGAAAATACGGGAGCGCTTGCGTTTGGGCGACTGATTCATCGAAGACATTATCCAAAAGGGCAAGGTGCTTTACGAAGCCTCTCACAAGTGAATGGATAGCCAAGATAGTTACTGCTCAAATCGAATGCTTCGCAGCCGCAGACTATTGCCCACCACGCTTACGTCGCTGAGCACCATAGCCAGGCTCGCCAGCATCGGGTTCATCTGCCAGCCGAAGAAAGGGAAGAGTGCGCCCGCAGCCACCGGTATCAGCACCACATTGTAGGCAAAAGAGAAAAATAAGTTCTGCTTGATGGTGCGCATGGTCCGGCGCGCCAGCAGGATGGCGTTGACGGCGCCGCCCACGTCCTGGCGCAGGATGGTGATGCCGGCCGCCTCGATGGCTACGTCCGTGCCGCTGCCAATGGCCATGCCCACGTCGGCCTGGGCCAGCGCCGGAGCGTCGTTGATGCCGTCGCCGACCATAGCCACGGTTTGGCCTTGCTGCTGGAGCTTCACGATCTCGGCAGCTTTGTGCTGGGGCAGCACCTCGGCGAGAAAACGCTCAATGCCCGCTTGGCGGGCGATGGCGCCGGCGGTGCGCGCGGAGTCTCCTGTGAGCATGATGACTTCCAGGCCCAGCGCCTTAAGCTGCTGGACCGCGTGGCGCGAGTTCTCCCGCAACGGATCGGCGACGGCGAGCAACCCGGCGGCTTGGCCGTCCAGCGCCACGAAGACGGGCGTCTTGCTTTCGTTGGCGAGCGCCTCAGCCCGGGACTCCAATTCCCCAAGCGCAATGCCGCGCTCGCGCAACAGCTTGGCGTTGCCCAGCAGCACAGCGTGGCCGGCGACTGTGGCGTCCACGCCGTGCCCGGCGACGGCGTTGAATGAGGAGGGCTGGCTCAGCGCCAGGTGTTGCTCCAGCGCATGGCGCACTACCGCCGCGCCCAACGGATGTTCGCTGCCCTGCTCCGCGCTGGCGGCCAGGCGCAGGAGCGTGTCCGCCGCTACTCCAGGCGCGGGCACGACATCGGTCAGGCCAGGCTTGCCGGCGGTCAGTGTGCCGGTCTTATCCAGGACAACGGTGTGCACCCTGGCCGCGGTCTCAAGCGCAGCCCCGCTCTTGATGAGGATGCCATGCTCGGCGCCGCGGCCGGTACCGACCATGATGGCCGTCGGCGTGGCGAGGCCCAAAGCGCACGGGCAGGAAATGATCAGCACCGAGACAAAGGCCAGCATGGCAAACGTCAGGCGCGGCTCCGGCCCTAAAAGCAGCCATAACACCAGCGCCAACACCGCGATAAGGGCCACGGCCGGCACAAACCAGGCGCAGACCACGTCGGCCAGGCGCGCGATGGGCGCCTTGGAGCCTTGCGCCTCTTGCACCAGCCGCACGATTTGCTGGAGCACTGTGTCCTTGCCGATTCTGGTGGCACGGAATGAGAACGTGCCCGTCGTGTTGATTGTCGCGCCGATGGCCTCGCGGCCGGGGATTTTCTCCACGGGCATCGGCTCGCCGGTGATCATGGACTCGTCCACGAAAGACTGGCCGCCGGTGACAACGCCGTCCACGGGCAGTTTCTCGCCGGGGCGGACCACGACAATGTCACCCACGGCGACCTGCTCAATCGGAATCTCTTTTTCTGCACCCTCGCGAACGATGTGCGCCGTGCGGGGCTGCAAGCCGAGCAGCTTGTGGATGGCTTCCGAGGTCTTGCCGCGGGCGCGTTCCTCCAGCAGCCGGCCGGTCAGGACCAGGGCGATGATCACCGCCGCAGCCTCGTAGTGGATCTGGTCCACATGCCCGGTGTGAATGAAGAGGTCTGGCCAGATTGTGGCGGCCACGCTGCACGCGAAGGCCGCAGTGACGCCCAGCGCGATGAGCGTATCCATGTTGGCGCTGCCTTTGGACAGCCCTCTGAGCGCCCCGGCGAAGATATGCCGGCCGCTGTAGCAGAACACGGGCAGG
>JBEKKG010000384.1:0-7030 GCA_050010835.1 Planctomycetota bacterium | reverse complement strand
CACCCGGGGTTCTACGATGTGCGGGTGGGGATTGACACGGGAATGGGCAAGCCGCTGCAGGGCCTCTGCGCGTTCGGTTACCGCGCCGGCGAGATGCCCAGTGTTGACACGCGTCCCGCGGACTTCCGCGCCTTCTGGGAGAAAGGCCTGGCGTCGCTGAAGGAGATTCGGCTGGAGCCGCAGGAGTCCGAGCACCAGGTCTTCACTCACGACGAGATCTCCGAGTACAACCTCAAGAGCGCCTGCCTGCCCGGCGAGTTCGACCCGGAAGGGCGCGCCGCCGAAAAGGTCGAGTCGTTCAAGGTCTCCTTCAACGGCCCCGGCGGCAAGCGCGTCTACGGCTGGGTTGCGAAGCCCGCAGGCGCAGGCGCGTTCCCCGTAATGCTCGTGCTGCCAGGCGGTGGAGCCGCTCCACGGCCACGCCCGCTCGACCATGCGCGCCACGGTTTCCTGGCCCTGGATATTCAGATTCACGGCCAGGACGTGGATCTGGAGAAGGAGAAGTATCCCGTCCCAGCCGGGTATTACGACAACTTCACGTTCGAACCGATTGAGAGCTACTACTACCGCGATGTCTATTTGCGCGCGGTTCAGGCGCTCAACTACCTCCTCTCCCGCGCCGACGCGGACCCGAAACAGGTTGTGCTTGTGGGCGGCAGCCAAGGCGGACGCATGGGCATCACGACCGCCGCGTTGGATGCGCGCGTGACCGCGGTCGTGGCTGCTATCCCGGCCAACAGCAACTGCCCTTACAGCGACTGGGCCAAGGAATGCAACGGCGAATGGGCGCGCACGCCCGACGGTGGCTGGCGCAAGGTGCCGCCGCGCGAGCAGAAACGTTCGGCCGGCATGGACCGCGCCGGGGCGCCAGTTCCTCCGGATACGGCCGAGAATCGCTGCCTCCCCTACTACGACGCGATGAACTTCGCGCCGGATGTGAAGTGCGGAGTCTTCATGAACATGGGGCTGATTGATCCGGTGTCCACGCCGCCAGGTGTGTACGCCATCTACAAACGGCTGGGCACAGCGGACAAGACGCTGGTGCCGCTGCCAGGGATGGCGCACGATTGGTCCGCGGAGTTCGACCGCCGCGCGTACCGCTGGCTGGCCAGGCTCCGCGCCGCGAAGTGAGGCGTTTCGTTTCATGGATAGTTCTGCTCCTTCTCATAGACGTGCAGGCTCAAGTATTCAATGGAGCCGCGTTCGTAGACACTGATCAATTGGATGTCATTCTTCTCCCCGTAGTGGAGGTACGGCGTGATGTTGACCTCGTTGCCGCCCCGGCAAGGTCCGCCGGAGAAGGGGAGATACGTGGCGTTGACGAAGACGTGGAACATGCGCTCCGACCGGATGCTCAGCACCAGGTCCTTGCCTTCATATTCCTTGGGCACGGCCACCGAGCGCCGCAACATCTTGGCTTCGTAGCGGCCGGGCAGGGCTACCTCTCCGCTTGCTGCGAACATATCTTTGGCCGTAGCCCAGGTGCCGTTGAGGGCGATCTTCTGCACAGGGTCCGGCACGAAGGACAGCCAGCAGTCGGCGGCAGCCCCCGCGATGACGCCCGTCGAGACAACTTCCACGGCAACCGTGTGCTTGGTGCCGGCTTGCAGCACGTCTGCGCCGCCGGGGGGCGGGCATTCCCCGCCGAAATTGCAGTTCATGTACAACTTGCCGTCAAGAAACACGCGGCCTTGCTTGAAGAAGTCAGGGTAGCCTGTGCCGCGCATCCAGAGCCGGCAGCAGCCCTTTTCCCACTCTTTGGGCACGCTGATGGTCTTGCGGAATATGGCGTGCTGGACTCCCATTCGTTCCGGCGCGGACCAGATCCCTAGCCGCATGCGTTCCCACTTGGAGTCGTCAAAAGTCGGGTCCGCGAGCTTCTCGCCGGATTCCCCTTCCGCGATAGGATGCCAGGCCCAGTCTTCATCGCAAACCCGCGTGTAGCGCTGGGGCGGCGGAGCGAAGCCTTTGGCAATCGGCGCCGTGCCGCGCCACCAATTCCGTTGCAGCTCAAACCATTCCAGGGCCGCGTGGCCAAGCTCCAAACGGGGGGTGAGCAAGACGCGGGTCTGGTTCGCCGGAATCTTCAGTCCTGCAATGCAGCCGTCATTGACGGGGAGCTCCGTGCCGGTCTGCAAATCCAGAGCGCGCGCGGGTTTCTTGCCCTGGATCGCCAGATCGAGTTGCAGTTCCTCGCCGCCTTCATTATAGACGGCCCATAGGTCATAGAGTCCGTTGTTGCTGACGTACTCGCGCTGGAAGAAGCGCGGCTTGGCGCTGGTTACGCGCAGCGTTCCCAGATTGCGCCGCACGCCCGCCATATCCAGGATGGGGCCGAAGGCTTCGAGCGCCAGTCCGACGCCGGCGCCGTTGGACTTGCAACCCAGTTCGATGATGCAACCCTTGCCGATCTTGCGCATGCCGGCCGCGACCGTGCCATCTTTCCAGAGCAGCAGGTCCTGAGCGTCGGCGGCGACCTTCTTCATGCGCAGCCCGGTTAGATAGCCGGACTTCATCCATTCTTCGGTCTTGGTGTAGACCTGCTGCCCGTCTTGCGCCGGTCCGGCCAACTGTTGCCAGGGGGATCCCGGATTCGGATCGTCGGGCTTGAACCTGTCGAAGCTGGCGCCTTCACCGGGGCGGAACTTCTCGAGCGTGAGCACTTCATAACCCGTCAGCCTGGCAATCGGCCAGGAGTTGAACTGCGTGGGCGTGTGGCGCCCCGTCGTGCCCAGCGTTACGAAGATTCCGCCGTCCCTGACGTACTTTTCGATTTGCGCCAGGAGGTCCTCGTCGAGAATCGAAGTGTTCGTGTCAATGATTACCTTGTACTTGGCGGCATTGCCTCGGGCAAAATCGCCCTCCGTGACACCGTCGCGGGGACACCACGACGTCAGGCCTTCCGGGATGCCGCGGCACGACCAGCCGCCGAGGTTATTCGTGTTGAGATCGAAGCCCCAGGGGAAGCCGGTCAGCGTCTCGATCCGCTTATCCCAGAGAATTGCCAGATCGGCTGTGGCGCAGTGGTACTTCCCGAACAATTGCCACAGCGGCAAGGTCTCTTCATAAGTCTTCAGCACGTCCGGGTTCCACGAGACGCAGCCGAGATGGATGAAATAGTCAATGCCGTGTATGCCTTCCGTGGACCAGAGGCCCAGAGCGCGCCGGAAGTCGCGGGAATTCGCGGCCGGCCCGCCGGGCTCCAACGAGAAAGGCAGGCCGGAACCCCGCATCAGGTGCGGCAGAAGTTCGGCCCAGACTCCGCACATGAAGCCGGTGTCTTTGAAGTTCGCCCCGAAGTTTTCCGCCAGGCCTTTCAGCCCGTCGGCGGAAATGCCGGGCTGCATCAGGTCAATCTGCCGGTTCGGATCCACCTCGCGGATCATCTCCATGCCTCGCCGCGCCGACGCGAGGCGCATCGTTTCGCGCCAATCCACGAAGTCGCACCACTTGGCATTCAGCCCCGCTCCCAGATTCGGGTACTGCTTCGGCTCCGTCGTTGAAAGATAGATGCGGTAAGCGATGTATCCCTGTGGCAGTTCGAGAGCCAGCTTGTTGTCCTTTTCCCGCAACGCCGAAGTCGCTTCGCAGGTCATCCAATGCGGATGGGGATGACGGCAGAGGCTCTCACCGATCTTCTGGCCGTTGAGCCAGATCCGCACCGGCTTGTCCCAGGCCACGTTCAAGTCCCACAGGTAAATCCAGGCGCGCTCGCCTTTCTTGAACTGGCTTGCCGGCGCATCGAACGACTTGCGGAACACCGCTTGTTTTCTCGGAGTGAAGAACGCGTGATCGTCGCCGGGGGAGACAATTGTGCCCCAGGCCGCGTCGTCGAATGTCTCCGCGAACCACTTTTCCAGGTCCGGCTGTTTCTCCTGGGGATAGGCGACGCGCCAGGCACCGGACAGGTCCAGCGCCTGCGGTCCCCAGCCGGCGAACTCGGCCAATTCGGGCGCCTTTATGTCCTTCCAACTGGAAACCTTGACGCCCCAGGCCTCCTTGAGAGCGTCCCGTTCTTTGTACTTGCCTTTCAGGTACTCGCGGAACGTGGCATCCACGGCCGGGCCGTAGCCCATCAATGCGTCACCGCCCTGGTAGAACTCGCCGTGCGGTTCCAGCCAGGTCGTTACGTTGGGATCGGGAGCCAGCCGGCGCACGGTCTGCTGCAACGAGCCTAAGATCGCGTCGCGTGCCTCCGTGGCGCCCCAAGCCAACTCGCCGACTTTGCCCTGCGTGCCGCGCCCGCCCGCAACGGACATGCTGTCGCCCAGATACTGCGGCATCGGCTCCTGCAGTTGATGGCGGTAACGATTGACCACCCAGTTGGGCACATTGTAATTCAGGGTTTCGAGATTCCCGCCCAGCGGCAGGTCCCAGGCCTTGGCCCAGCGCTGGACCCAGTCGAACCAACTGTCGTTGTTGATGCCTTCGGCGAACGCTTCTTTGCTGGCCCCCATCCAGAGCACGAGTCCGGCGTTGTGCTTCCTGGCGAACTCAAAGTCCTGCGTGAAATCGTACGTTTCCACGGCCTGCCCCTTGGGCATCCGCTCCGCCGGCGGATAGGTGAAGGGCGCATAGTAGAAGCGGAATCCGTACTTGTCCCAACGGTCCAGCCACATCGGCACAGGGACCTCGGGCGCCGAGACGGCGGCGGACCAATCCCCTTGCAGCGCCGCCGCCAGCTTCTCCAGAGCCGCGGCGCTCTTTGCGGCCAGGATGAATAGTCTGGTCCCGGAGCGCAGAGCGGCGATGACGCCCTGGTCTTGAACTTCGTGAACCGAGACTTTGGTTTTCCCGAGGGTGGTCTCGGTGGTCTTCACGCCGGGCAGGCACTTCAAATCGGAGATGTACTTGGAGAGTGTCAGCCTGGCGTGTTCTTCAGAGTCGCAGACGATTTCCAGAACCGACCCGCCGTCCGCTGCCGCCCAGTATTTGCCTGAGACAGTGCCATAGCCCCGCAAGGGGGTCTTCGGCATGGTCTTCTTCAGTTCCAGCCCGGCTGCCGCGCCATCAGAAAGGCGCAGCGGCGTTGCCGCGGCCGAAGACAGCGAAAGACCGGCCAGCGCCAAGAGGATGAACACGGCGCTGGCGGCCTTCGTGGCGAAATTTTTTTCTCTGGCGTTCATGTAACTCCTTAAAAGTCTGGGCAAACTGTTCAGAACTGGCGCGAACTGGCGCCAGACTGGCCGGAACACGAACCAGACTGGCTGGAACACGAACCAGACTGGCCGGAACAGGAACCAGACTGGCCGGAACTGTGCCTTTCTGGTCAACGTTGTAATGGCAATGGATGACAAGTGGAAGCACGATCCATCACTGAGGCATAGAGGATGATTTTGGATTCTATCCCGACCTGTCGGGATTGGATTTTGTGAAAGCATAAATGCCTCAGTTCTGTTTGTCCCTGTGTCCCTGGGGTGGCCCTTGAATCCCAAAAACCAAAGCCGTGCCAGACCACCCCTTGTTCAAACAACATCCCCCTATAATACATACGAGTGTGGCGCGGCGAAGTCAAGGACAAAAGCCAAAAAATCTTGGAAAATCAGGTGGGACAGCCTTTCCAGGCTGTCCGGACAGGCTGGAAAGCCTGTCCTACCGCAGAGACGCAGAGGGGCAGGAAACTGACTTTGGGGCGTTTTTCTTAACTGTGTCTTTGCTTCTCTTTGGTGCGCGCGCCACCCCGGAGCGGGCCGCGTCGCGTTCGGCCAACAGGCGCCGGCCCCAGGCGATATTCTTGGCGTACTTCTTCTCTAACCGGAGATAGTGCTGATAGAGCCCATCCAGTGTCTTGTAGCGCCGTTGGATTGCTTCTCGGGCGTGCCGGCAATGCTCCATAATATCCATCTTGTCATAATTCACACGCATGTTCAGTCCTTCCTTCTGATCGTCTGACCCAAGCGGACTTTGGGAATGGAGTCGGGCGTAACCAGCAAAGGCATGTTCTCGTTGAGCAAGAGGCGCACGGGATGCATTCCTTCACGCAGGCACCAAGTACACACGCTCCAGTTTGAGCATCTCGCTGGCGTAAGCCAGGCACGCCTGCACATCCTCGGGGGTCAGATGGTCGTACTCCTCGAGAACCTGCGCCACGGTCCAGCCACGCGCGAGGAGGTCAACGACGAACTCGACCGCCATGCGAGTGCCCTTGATGACGGGCTTGCCCACCAGCACTTTCGGGTTTACGATAATCCGCTCACGCCAATCCATGCCTCTCTCTCCATTCACATTCATTACTATAGCACGTTACCCGCCGCATAGCCACTCCACCTCAGGCTCCTTTCGCGCGCAAGGGCAAAAGGCAAGAGTGCAAAAGCGCAATGGGCTAGGGAGTCCGAGCTAGAACTTCCACAATCACGCGGAAACCGGTGTCGAAGTTATGGGGATCCGGGATGCATTTGTACCAGATGGCTGACCGGCAGATTCTAGGGCTGTCGCGCCAGGAGCCACCGCGCGTAACGCAGTACGTACCGTTTCCCGCCCCCAGAGGATCAGTAGCCGCGGCACCCCGGTAGTCTTCTGCCCAGTCCTGACACCACTCCCACACATTGCCGTGCATGTCGTATAAACCCCAGTTGTTGGCCGTCTTCAGGCCCACCGGATGGGTTGTTTTCCCCGAGTTGCCGCCGTACCAGCCCACGCCATCAAGGTCGCTATCCCTATCTCCGGAGCAGAACCGCGTCCTCGTCCCCGCGCGGCACGCATACTCCCACTGCGCTGCTGTCGGCAACCGTACTGCGGGCGTCCCGCCCGTCCCCATTCGTACAGGCGAGACGCCTGTCGTGGGCTCACCCAACTTCTTACAAAACTCTTGCGCGCCATTCCACGAGACTGTTTCCACCGGGTTCTTTGCGCCTTTGAAGGAACTCGGATTACTGCCTGTAACTGCCTTATACTGTTCTTGAGTCACTTCGTACTTGCCCATGTAGAAGGGCTTCGTGATCGTGACTTCATGGGCGGGTTTCTCCCAATAACCGGCCTCCTCATACCGGACAAGGGCCGCATTGTATTCGGCGCGCGCCACCGCAAGACT
>JBEKKG010000383.1:0-7078 GCA_050010835.1 Planctomycetota bacterium | reverse complement strand
TGCTCTTTCGCCAGCCACATTCAGAAATCCGCGCGGTGTTCGCGACTGGACGCGGCTGCGCGTTCGGCGCCTCCCGCCAAACGGCGCGGATATTTTGTTGCACTATTGTTGCACTGGTTCGGTGCAACGTTGCGCAGATTAGCGCGGGTTTAGGCAGAGAACGGGTTCTTGGGCGGGACGGCGCCGGGGCCGCGTAACTACTTGGTTGTGCAAAGCCTTGCGCCGTTGTGCAGCGTTGCGCGGGTTGGTATCCCCATCCGGATTTGAACCGGAGTTTACAGGCTGAGAACCTGACGACCTGGGCCGGGCTAGACGATGGGGACCGGCCGCGCTGGCGGCGTCAGCCAGAACAAGCGGTGCAGTGTCAGCTTGCGCCCAACGCGCCTTTTCGTTCGTTCTGGCCCAGACCTACGGCCTCTGCCGAACTCTCATCCTGGGCGCAACGGGGCGCGTTTGTGGGTCCAATCTGGCGCGCCGCGCGGCTACGCGGAAGGCTCTTGTCTGCACTTTGTCTGCACTTCGGCGCGTCGCGCCTGTCGGTCAATTCTGGCGCAGGGGCGTTGGTGCTGATCGCGTAGCCGAAACCCGCCAGATCAGACGCCCACACCGGCCCGCTTCAGGAATGCGGCTGCACGCTGATACCGCCGCGCACGCCCACAATATGCGTCTCAATGGGCAGGGCGACGCCGGCATGTTCGCGGGCTTTGAGCGCGGCCATCAGCAGCCCGCCGCAGCAGGGCACTTCCATGCGCAGCACGGTTACCGCGCTCGGCTGGGCTTCTGCAAAAATCGCGGCCAGCCGCTCCACAGTCTCGCTTAAATCATCCAATTTCGGGCAGGACACCGCCACGGCGCGCCCTTGCAGGTAACGATTGTGAAAATCGGGCACCACGAATGGCACGCAGTCAGCGCACAGCAACAGATTCGCCCCACGAAGGAACGGGGCTGCGGGGTTGAGCAGCCGCAACTGCACGGGCCAGTGGCAAAGCTGCGAGGGCGGTGGTTGCTCGCCGGAGTTGCTTGGGCTTCCTGTGGCGGGCGGTGCGAACGTGCGGGAGGCCGCACCGGGGCAACCGCTGTGCAGGCGTGGCGCAGCCGCAGCCTGCTTGATTTCCTTCTGTCGCCTGGCCACGGCTTGCTCATCGAAGGCAGGCGCGTCACGCTCCTCGATGATGATCGCGTCCTCAGGACATTCGCCGAGGCAAGCGCCCAGTCCGTCGCAATACGTCGCGCCGACCAGCTTCGCCTTACCGTTGACAAGGGCCAAGGCGCCCTCGTGGCAGGCCTTCACGCACAGCCCGCAGCCGTTGCACTTCGCTTCGTCAATACGGATTATTTTTCGTTTCACCAGGTATTCTCCATCCCCGCCTCCCAGGCCAAGTGTAGCATGCTAACCGCTGTTGTGCATTCCCGTCACGTTCCCAGAGAGGTCAGCCCGGATCGCAAACAGCGCCTACTCCCGGTAGGGGATCGTGCGCCAGGCGCGCCAGAAACGTGCCCCTTGCGCCCTGGCGCGCTCGCGTTGCGAACTGGTAATTCGAGCCGCGAACCCAGGACTTCGCGCCCATGTTGGCCGCGGTGCGCTAAGAACGCATCGTCTGGCGGTTGCGGCTAGAGCTCACATTGTGACCTGCTCGCCGGCGAATGGGCAAGCAGGTATGGAAATTCCGGACTACTTTTGCCTGGCCAACGACAGTGGCTGGCTGCGCGCTACGGTTGTCAGCCACCTGAACCAGGACATCCCTGGTTTCTGTGCCAAACGCGCCCAATCACGCAGGCACCAGCCGGGATCAGCACACGCCTCGACTTGACGCTGGTGAGTAATGGCGTGCCGAGGATGCCGAGAACACAGCAACCAAGGCCAAGCGCCGCGCAAACCAATTCCACCATACCTAAAAGACAACCAGCGTCACGCCAGACTAGCGTTTCATGATTCTCATAGAATGTTGCAGTGGCGAGGGGGTCAACTCCCAGCGTTAGAATTGTGCCCCGGGCGTGTGGCAACATCTCCTCGATTTCCTTGGTGTACCTGCTTACTGACGCCGGATTCGCCAGCGCAACGCGCCCCAGTCCGTGTCGAATAGGGTCATAGACATCCACCCGCTCTGTCCTTTGGCTGCACACAAGTAGATGAATTGGGTGGAGGCCTCCCGCTGATGACGCCGGCCGCGATTCCCAGCGACGCCCGAACTGATTGACGGCCGTTTGACGAGTTCGTGCCGCATACCAGAGGACGCTGGCTACCTGGCCCATAGAAGCCGCTATCAACTCGCGCTGCGAGTGCCGGACCTCCAGGGCCTCTTGGACGCTCATACTTGGGTGATAACTTGGGAACGGCAGTCGTCGGAAGCCTGTCAAGATCAGCGGACATCGCGGTTCTGGCGAGGCCTTCGTTTGCCCGCGCGGGCGAGGGTCGTCAATATGGCACATGACCGAGCGCCTGAAGTGTGTGCCAATGCTTATGACACCCGCGACATTGACCGCACGCCATCGCAGCGACGTGACAGGAATGAGCCCAAGCCAATGTTTCCACTGGTATTCCTGACTTGCGGATCAGCTCAACCGAATCAAGTTCAATTGCCGGAGCGCGAAGTCGCAAACCGCCCACTTGTAACTCCAGACAGGCAGAGAGCTGCTTAACGAAAGCAGGAGTCGCGTCGCTGTGGTCAGTATCAGTGCGAAGGCAACCGATGAGCAATTCAGTGAAGCCGCGGCCAACAATCTTACTGGCTGCCAGGGTCACCAGAAGCTGGTTTCGGAAGGGCCACCACTCCCGGACCGGTGCGATGCCAAGTGCCTTGGTGCCGGCCAGATCGCCACTCCCCACAGAGCTACAGTCCGCGCTGATGATCTCGTGCGCTAAGGACAACTCCGCGCACACGGCTCCTGCTGCTCGTATTTCCGCTGCCGCAGGCCTCTGGCCGTAGTCTATGGTTATGCAGAGTTCCGGTCGCAGCCACCACGCCAAAGCGATGGAATCCATTCCGCCAGATAGCAGCAGTACCGATGTCATGTTAGGAGCACCAAGCTGTATGGTATATCGCGCTGGCGAAATCGCGCACCACCCGGCAGTTGCTGCCTGCAATCATCTTGAGCGCTTCGTCCGGCAAGCTCTCTGCGTATGCGATTACCGGAAGGCCGCAAGCGCGCGCCCATCCGACCTCAAAGATGGTCCCGGGGTCTGCACCGTCCAAAAGCGCCAAGACGCGATCACATTCCTTCAGGCCCGCCAAGTCGGCAGGGGCGACCTCGTGCGCAGCGCCGCGCCCAACGTCGTGCACGGGCGAGAAGACCTTAAGCCCTGCGCGATGCAGATGGTCACGCGCTTCTTCTACAAGCCATCGCTGAGCCACTGAGAAGAACGGGCCGGCCAAGTAGACTCGTCCTGGCCGTGGCTTAACCGCTCTTCGTTGTTCCTTTTGCAGGTCGCCACGCTTGATGATGGCCGCAGCGCCGGTTTCCGCGTAGATCGCCGTTACTTTGGACGCGCAATCCGCGGCCTCAAAGGGGTCCAGTTTCTCCAAGCCCCAGAAGCTGGCAAAGGCGGCAGCAAATACGTCTCCTGATCCGATGCTCCAGACACGTTCTGAGAAATAGGCCGGGATAGAACGAGAACGACCTTTCACGAGCACCAGAGCGCCTTTAAGCCCACACTTTACGATAACGACGGCCGCATCATCCTTCTGCATCAGCACCTTTGCGGCCCGCCTGGGTTCTGACTCTCCAGTCATGACGTTGGCCTCAAAACTATTGGCGATGAGCGCCAACTTCCCAGCCTTGGACCCGTTGGCAGAAAACGCCCGCGGAGCTTGCGGCGAACTCTTCTCAAAGACAGACTGCGGATCATAAACCGCAACCCGCGCTTTGATGATTGGTTCAGCCTCTAACATGCCGAACCCGAGGACTACCTCGCCTTCTGCTTGAATCCTCACTGATCGGACAAGCCCTTCGGGCCGTGGCCTTATGAATGGTGTCGAAAGACAATGTAGGTAATCGAAGCTTATCGCTTGCTGACTTGGGAAGGTGTCAATCTGCACGCCCCAGCTTGCGCCCAGCCGCTCGACAGTCTGCTGGTCTAGGGACGGGAACGCGGTAAGGAGCCGCACGTTCTTTATGTGACGACTTGCCAATGCCGCAGCAGCCCGTCCACCCGAACCGTACCATTGGTCCCAAAAAGGGAACGCGCAACGCTCCCGGTAGAGGCCCCCAACTACAGTGACATTCATATTCCACCCGTTGGGCTGACTCGTACCATGCACTGTCCACTTACAATGCGAAGGACAGTGGCTGTGTACTGGACCCCATAGTCCTGTATGCACACGATGATCTGAGCCATTTGTGCCGATGTGATCGAACCAGCAACGTCGCCAGATTCACTTACGGCCAAAAGAAGAGATACGCCATTGGTTGTTCTCAGCTCTACCCTCAAACGTTCGCCCGGTCGCAGTCTCTGCACTACTGCACGATCAGGACTATTGAGCGGGGTCTCAAACGCCAAGTCACAAGCTGGAGGAACGCCAGGGGGTGGTTTGCCCTTCGGCTTCGGTGGGGGAATTGGCCGCCAATCGGGGCTGTCTGGGCCTGATCCTGACATTGCAGTCGCCTCCAAAAAGATAATGCACGTCAGCACTCATAATTAGCGAGGGCGCGAACGGGCGTCAAGCAGTTTTCCCGTGAGCAAGATTTCCAAGCAATCGCATGTGGTGCCAGATCAAGTGGTCGAGTGTAGAGGCACGCACGCCCAAGGCCTGGGCGAACGCGAGAAACTGCGCTTCCAGCAGCCTGTAATGCCGTGCCGGCACCCAGTCCTGCAGAAAGAAGCCGGCCGCGCGCCCCGCACGCAGGATATGGATATCAACAATGGCTACTCGATCTGAACCCAGCCAGTTCCGCGTGATCCAAGACGCGGTCTTGAGGCCGATCCCAGGCAGCGTCGTCAACCAGTCGCGGAGTTCACGGTCTGCCGCAGGTGGCTGGGTTCGCTGGAGAACAGATAACGCGGTACTGAGGTAGAGTGATTTTTGCTTCGGGAAACGATACTTCACCCACCTGTCGCCAACGCGAAGTGGCTCCGACAGTCGGCGCTCAAGCTCCGCGGCTGTGGGCACTCCATCCAATAAGCCTTCGGCACGCAGCCGGTGATATGCGGCAACCCCTACTTGAGCCGGCATGCCGTATCCACCAAGGAGGCACGCCGCGACCTCTTCGCCCAAAGAAGCTCCAAGGCGATAGTGGGAGGCTGTTGTCTTCCCTTGGTCAAGCCACGCTCTACAGGCCCAGAATGCAGGCGAGAAAATGTGATCGAACGCGCCCCAACGTACACCTGGCAGCACCTCAATATTTGAAGCCGGGAGATCAAGATAACAAAGCCTGCCGTTCATGACCTCCCACATCCGTTGGCCAGGAGACGCAGGCTTCTCCAGGTCCCCAGGTTGGATCACCGAACACTCATCCTCTCTGGAGGGCAGCGGTCTAATAGGCGTCGATGAAGTTCCAAGCTCACTTTCAGTTTCCTGCGCGCACCTGCCATGAAGTCTTGGCGTCAGGGCAACAGTCATTCTCGTCCGCCTCCCCAACTCTGTCTCGGCCAGTGCCTACCTTTTGCATTCATCCCATTGATCTTATCGGCAAGAGAATAAATGTCTAGAATTAATTCTAGAATATAATGCTGTAAGACGATACAGTGAAAGCGATGCAAACGTCTGTCCGGTTCAAACGCAAGGCCGGTCGCCCTGCGACTGGTTCCACCCGCGTGAAGCTGGGCATTGCAGTTACACAAGAGCAGTTCGTTAAGCTGATGGCCTATTGCAGCAAGAATCACGTGGGGACAAGCCGGGCCATTCAGGCACTTCTGGACAACCTTCCCCATGGGAGGAGCGGAGCGCGAAACAACCGACCGGTACGCAGTCATGCGTAGCGAGGGTGCGGCGAGCCCATGACTTGGCCAGTCGCGCCCTTGTTAACCAGTCATGCCATTTCGACCGTGCCTAAAGAAGCCGCCCATGAACTAATGGCCTTTCAGCCTACTTCACCGACCGCCCAAGGCAGTGGTGTTCTGTACGCGCCTGAAGTAGCCCAGAAACGCGCCCCTTGCGCCCTGGCGCGGTCGCGTTGCGAAGTGGTATTCGAGCCGCGAACCCAGGACTTCGCGCCCACGGTGCGCAGGGGCGCGGATTTCGGCCTACTGTGGCGATCCCTTGGGCAACTGGGCGCAGAAACTTTGGCGGCCCCTTGGCGGTATCCACCGCAGAAGATAGCGCGGTTCTGCATGAGATTGCAGTGTCGCCGATTTTTACGGTGGCCAGCAGCGTTGCCGCAAAGCGCGCGGTTGCGCGGGCTTGCGTGAACCTGCGCGCGGTTGCGTTGGTAGGCCCGGCTGGATTCGAACCAGCGACCCAGGGATTATGAGTCCCTTGCTCTCACCGCTGAGCTACGGGCCCGAACCAACACCCTGCCCATTCTCCGCCTTTACTATATTGCGCCTGGCACCGGATTCAAGGAGCGGCTGGCGGATAGTGGTTGAATATAGACTTAAACTCTTCCCTACTCCTATTATGCTGGCCCAGTGGCTGTTGACAATCCAGTACACGGTTGTGGAACTGCTTCACGAACACGAGGTTGCAACGGAACAGTCTTAAGAATAACCTGTGGAAAAGCACCGGCAGCCGGCGAATGGTCAACGGAAACAACAGCGGCGAGGACACACAGCCGCGGCCCCGATCCCGGCAGGATTGTGAACAAGGCGTGGTTGCAACGCTCCCACCAAAGGCCAGACCACGAGGAAATGCACAGGTTCTCCACATCATTGTTGAATTCTAATGGGGCCAAGGGTTGCACTGCCGCGATTGGAGAGGTTGTAGAAGAGGATGCTGAAGCGCTCTATCGCGTTGCGCGGCTCAAAGGCGGTGTCATGTTCCTTCCAAGGCTGCTTGCTGGCGCTGGATTTCATGTCGCCAAGACCCAGTGGGATGCGCAGGTTCCTGTTCCAGCCGGGCCGCACAAAGAGCGGACGGGTCTCGTAAGCAGCGCCGTCTTTGGCGACGAAGAGCAGCGCCACATTGAAACCGCGGCCCAGCGA
>JBEKKG010000382.1:0-7120 GCA_050010835.1 Planctomycetota bacterium | reverse complement strand
CCATGCAGAAGACCATCGGTGGCGCGGCCAACGGTTCCGTGCAGGCCGCCCAGGCCCTGGCCACGCTGGGCCTCTCCGCCGCGCAACTTCGGACCCTCTCCCCCGACCAGCAGTTCGCCGTCATCGCCCAGCGCCTGAGCGCCATCCAGGATCCCGCCCTCAGGGCCTCCGCCGCGATGAAAGTCTTCGGCCAATTGAAATCTTCAGCGTTAATTCGGTGGGGCGCGGTCTTGATGGCCGTCGCAGCGATTGCGGTAATTGGTCTGATCTTGAGTCCGAAATGGAGGACGGGATTGATGCAACCGGCCCTGGCGGCCGTGCAGTCGGCAATGCCTTTCTCAAACTCGCCCAGCCCGGCCCAGGCGATGCCGCGGGCAATGAGTTCATGAGGCAAGCCAGCCTCGATCTCCACAGCCTTGCTGAAATCGGCATGGGCCTTCTCCGACTCCCCTTTCCAGCGGTAACAGCAGCCGCGGTGGCTGTAGGAGTTGATTTCCTCCGGCTGGAGTCCGATCGCCGCAGTGAAGTCAGTGATGGCGAGATCGAGCTGGCCGAGGTCCGTGTGGATCAAGCCCCGGGTAGGATGGGCGTGGCGGCAGCAGGGATCGGCGGCGATCGCCTCGTCGAGCAGCCGCAGCGCGCGAGGCAAGTCGCCCTTCTCGCTCCAGATGGCGCCGATTCTTGCGCGGGCATCCGCGGAGCGCGCGTCAGCCTTGAGCGCCTGTTCGGCGTCAGCCAGCGCCTTGTCCAGATCGCCCAGTTCCCAGTAATAATAGCAGCGCCCCAGCCATGTCGCGGCCAGTTTGGGCGCGACTTGGGTCGCTTGAGTGAAATCGGCGAGGGCTCTTTCGAGCTTCCCGTCGGCCAGCATGGCCCAGCCCCGCCACGCCCAGGCGTCGGCGTCAGCCGGAGCCAATTCAACGGCTTTGTTGAAATCCGCCAGGGAGCGGTCAACGGCGAACTGCCAGTAGCGCACTATGCCGCGCGCCTTGTGTGCCTCCGCATTGTTTGGATCCAGCGCGAGCGCCTGCTCCGCATCCGCCAGGGCCGCGGCATAGTCGCGTTTCGTGGAGTACGCCCGCGAGCGCTGCCAGTATGCCTTCACCGAGCGCGAATCCAACTGGATGGCCTGCGTGTAGTCCTCAATCGCCGCGTCCCATGCGCCCTTCCAACAGCGCGCCCAGGCCCGATTCAGAAAGGCGTCAACGTACTTTGGCGACAACGCGAGGGCTTTTGTCTCATCCTGCAGCGCCTCGTCATACTTGCCCTTGCAGCAGAGCACATAGCCCTTGATGCAGTACGCGAAGGACGACCGCGGGTCAATGGCCAGCGCCGTGAGGGCGTCCGAGAGCGCCGCATCCAGTTGGCCCTTGCCGCACAGCGCGCTGGCCCGGCCGACGAACGCGTCCGCGAACCGCGGTTTGAGGGCCAGCGCCTTGTTCATGTCCACGATGGCGGCGTCGAACTCATTCCTGTAAGAGTGGATGTTGCCCCGCCAGTAGTAGGCTTCGGCGCGCTGCGGATCCAGTTCGATGGTTCGAGTGTAATCCACCAGCGCGGCGGCGAAGTCGCTTACGTGCCAATGTGTATGCCCGCGGTACAAGTACGCGTCCACGCACTTCGGGTCCTCCGCGATCGCGCGATCGTACTTCGCAATGGCCCCTGTGAAATTCTTCTGGTTGAAGAGCTGGTGGCCCGCATTCACAAGCTGAGTGGTGTCTTTGTGGGCGACTTGCCTTGACCGCGCATAGTACCCGGCGCCCATAGCGGCGACGAGGAGAAGACCAAGCACGAGACTGATGAGGTGGTTGCCGGCCGGCAGAGGCGCCCATTCGGCGCCGGCTGCAGCGGCCTGCCGGCCACAGTTCGGGCAGTTTTCGAGTTCTCCGGCCAACTCCTGGCCGCATCCGGGACACAACCACGTGCCGGCAGGCGGCGCGCGCCTGCCGTCTTGCTCAAAGCGCACAGCGACAGCCTTGGCGAGCTCGAAGTCCTCATCCCGCACCCAGACACTGGGAAACGCGGAGGTTATTGCGCCGTGCAGAGCGAACCGGGGCTCGTCCCGCACCTCGGCCGGGATGCCGTTGTCTTCGAGCAGCGCCTGGAGCGTATGGGCGCTGACGGTGTCTTGGGCGGCATAGAGTTGTCTCATACGCATCACCTGGTGTAAAGCCGCAAGCCAGACCTACAACGCAGGGAGCGCGGCGTCAAGGCGCCGTCCCGCATTTTGCCGGCCTCACAAGCGCCTTTTCCACTCACGGTCGTGCCGCGCGGCGTGAATCACAGCGAAGACGACAACGGCGTCTTCGCGCACGAGGTAGAAAACTCGGTAACGAAAGCGTTCTGTCAAAACGCGCCGAACAGGGGGCCTGCTACGCAGAAGCCGGTGCACCAAAGGCCACTCTACCGCGTTCCGGATGGCGGTGCGCACTTCTGCGGTGAATTCCAGTCCCAAACCGGTCTGCTGCCCCTCATACCAGAGAGCAGCTTCTTGAACGTCCGTCTCTGTTTCTTGGCGGACGATGAGGCGCCGGCTCATTGCTTAAGGCGGGCCCGGATCCTGGCTTCTACTTCCTTCCAGGAACTGCCAGCGTCGGGGTTCTTTTCGTAGGCTTCCAGCCGCGCATCGAGGAGGGCTTTTTGCTCGCCGGTAAGCGGTTCATCGTCGTCAAGCCAGCCGTTGCCGTCCAGTTCATCCAGCTTGTCCCGGATCGCCGCGCGGTCTTCTGCGCTCAGCTTGGGCAATTGCTCAATGATTTCGGCCCTGCTCATATTTGTACTTTACTCTGCAGCAAAAGGGGCGGCAAGCAAAAACAAGGATGAAGGATGAGAGCACTCGATCTGCGCAATTGCGCGACAACGCCCGCGTTCACTTTGCCGCCAGGAGCGCCGCCAGTTTTGCGCGCGCGGCCTGATACGCCGCCGGGTCCTTCTCCCACTTGAACCAGGATTCGGCCAGCGGGCGCACGAGCTTTTCGGCCTCGTCCGCCTTCCCCGCGCGTTCCAGGAGCGCGAGATAGCCGTAGTCCTGGATGCCGTCGCGCAGGGCCTTCAGCCTTATGGTGGGTACGATGCCGTCGTAGCCCACGGCGCGGGCCGGGTAGACGAGCGAGCCCTCGCCGTTGAAGAGGATGCCTTTCTGGCCCTGCTGGGGTTTGCCGCTGCCTGTGTAGTAGGGCGCCTGAGTCCAGGGGTCGTCCACTTGTTTCCAGTAGGACAGGCCGCCCCAATACAACAGCCCTCTCATGCGATAGCCCCAGGCGATCCAGGCAGGCACGCGGTAATTGAGCAGCGGATAGTCAATATGCCACCAGGGCGTCGGCTCCCCCTGGCAGAGCGCGGTGTAGGTCCAGATCGTCTCACCCAGCGCCTGGCGCTGCGCGGCGCTGTCCTGTTTGTGCAGCGAGAAGAGCGGACACCAGATGTCCACGGCGCCGTACAGGTCGCCCCAGGCGCTGTCCGCCCCGCCCATGCCCGGCGCAGTCCAGGTCTGCTCGACCACGAGCACCTTGAGCGCGGATTTGGCTTCGCGCACGGCACGGCCCCATTTCTGCACGTAGCGATAGTCCTCGGCGCTGTTCGGTTCGTCCTTGAGGTAGGTGAAGAGGACGACGTGCGGGCGGTCCAGTTCTTTTGCCGCGGCGTCGAAAGCCGCGAGCCACGCGCGCAGTTTGTCGCGCTCGGCCTCCGGGTCTTTTTTGACGACGCTGTGGGGGTGCGGCGTTTCTAGCGCGTTGACGTGATAGCGGTCCACGAACTCGCGCAAGGCCCGCAGCTTCTCCGGCGGAATGCGGAAAGAACCGTCCGGTTGCGCCACGGGCGTGAGCGTGCCGGCGGGCTGCGTAGCATTCAGGCGGTGGTCACTGAGCAACTGCGCGCACTGCTCCTCGACCGCCGCCCAGTCGCCAGGCTCAGGCTCCTTGTTGGTTTTGGCGCGCCCGCGATAGTAGCCGCGCAGGGCTCCCGCAGGCGAACCGAAGGCGGTGGCGAGCGCGGGCGTCTGGGGCAGGCTGAAATTCCAGACGGTGGTTGAAACGGGGATCTCTACCCCTGGTCCGCCGGCTGCCGTCACGCGATAGACGCCGCTGTACTCGCCGGCCGGCGCGTCCTCGGGCAGGTAGATGTCCACCCAGAAACCGTGCGTCTCGTTCGCAGGAAGATCGAAAGGCATGGCGTTGAAGCGCGCGCCTTCCAGTTTCTTCCCTGCCACTGGGTGCTGAAACGGGATCAACGGGTCCGGGTACCAGTCGGGCTTGAACTCCTTGTTGCGGTACGTGCCGGTGTCCAGGCGCAACTGATGCTGGCGGTAGAGCACGGCGCCGGCGCCCTTGAGGACCGCGCCCTCAGTGCCGAGCAGGTCCCCGGCCATAACGCCGAGGCCCGCAACCGGCGCGCCGGAGCGCACGAGAATCTGGAAGCTCAGCCATTCGTTGCGCGCCCCGGCGAGCTTGACGGGCTTCAAATCCTCGGCTGGATCGCCCCGCAGCACATGGCGTGTTTCCGCCACGGTCCAGACGCGCAGTTCACCGGCAGGAGCGCCGGGGGCCAGCAACGGAGCCAGGCAGAACAGAAGCAAGACATGCGGTTTCATGGGCATCCTCCAGGATATGAAGACATACACTGCAACAGAATTGCAAATTGAAAATTGAAGGCTTAGACTGCGGGCATGCATCACCGGACTTGTGCCACGGATGTGGCCGCGCCGGTTGTTTGGCGCGGCCTCATCCGTGCCAGCCGCGGGCAGCACGGATAAGCCGCCGCGTTGCGGCGGCATATCCGTGGCACAAGTCCGGTGATGCACCCAGACTGCGGGCGTTGGCGGGCGGAAGCAATCGAAGGGAATGAGGAGAGGCACATGAGATGTCCGCGCGGGTTGTTCCTTCTGCTGGCGGCAGGACTCGGCGTTCTTTGCCTGGCTGAAGAGAAGGAGGCGCAGACTAAGCCCTCGCTCCGCGCGGTGTGGACGCTGCCGGCAGTCTGCGAACCGTTCTCGCCGCCGCGCATCCAGGACCTGAAGGAAGAACTGCGGCAGACCGGCTACCGCCTGGTCATTGCCATCCACCCGGACAAGCCGCCGACACCCAAGGGCGAGTACCCGGCGCGCGACCTCTACATTATCAACGCTGACGGCACGGGCCTGAAGCAACTGACCAATACGCCTGACAAGGAGGAGCGGACCCCGCGTGTTTCGCCCGACGGCAAGTACTTCACCTACAACTACGGCG
Source organism: Planctomycetota bacterium (assembly GCA_050010835.1). Classification (GTDB taxonomy): domain Bacteria; phylum Planctomycetota; class SZUA-567; order H5-PLA8; family H5-PLA8; genus JAPLOD01. Next base: position 1,895 of record JBEKKG010000382.1, on the reverse strand, counting down.
ACTTCCTGGTGGACGCGCAGACCCTCAAGGTTCGTCCAGCCAACGGCGCCTACGTGTGGGCGCCTGACAGCAAGCGGACCGTTGCCTGTGAGAAGCGCGGCATTGTCTACACCGACATGGAAAGCGGCAAGGAAAGCCCGCCGCTGAAGGTCGCACGGAAGGTGGACGTTCTGGATCTTTCGGCTGATGGCAAGTGGTTCATCTTCGAAATCCGGGAGTATCTCGGAGAGAAGTACACGATTGACATTTTGCCGGCCGGCGGCGGCGAGATCCGCAAGCTGCCTAACCACCCGGCCAAGACAGGCGAGTGCCACCCTGCGTTCTCGCCGGACGGCAAGTGGATGTGCTGGAACGCGGGCGACAGCCTGTCCGTCCGCAGTTTCGACCCCGCCCTGCCTGACGCCACCGACGGCAAGATCGTGACGCTGCCCAAAGAGAAGTTGGGGCAGGACCCCTGCGGCCGGTGGTCGCACTGCGGGCGGTACATTGCCTTCGTCAAAATCCCCCACACGGGCAGTTGGAGAGTCCACAGCCCGCTCTGCATCGTCCGGGTGGCGGATGGGGAAACGATCACACTCAGCCCGCCGGGATGGGTCGGCCATCACTGGGACTACGACTGGCTGCCTCCGGCCGAATGAGTGACGGGTGACGAGTAGGGAATGGGAATTATGGGAAGTATGGGAAAGATAGGAAGAAATGATGATGAGTCTTCCCATCCTTCCTATTCTTCCCATTCCTCCCATTCTTCCCATTCTTCCCATTCTTCCCATAACAGGCAACAGAGCGCTCCCCGTGACCGCTTGCTTACGCGCGCGGCTCGGAGACTGGACGGTTACCGAGTTTTGATTCTGGTCGCAGTTGCCTGCTTGCTCCCCTCCTGCGGCAGCAGCGGGCCGGCAGTTCCGGCCGCGGGTGCTCCGCCGGTGGTGACAACGCCTGGCGGCGTGGCGATGGTGGTTCTCCCGGGCGGCTGGTTTGAGATGGGCAGCGCCGCAGAAGGCCAGACGGACGAGCCTGTCCACCGGGTCTGCGTCAGCCCGTTCTGCATGGACACGCATGAGGTGACGCAGGGGCAGTTCGAGAAGGTCCTGGGGCGCAATCCGTCCCGCTGGAAGGACCCGAAGGGGCCGGTCGAACAGATCCGCTGGAAAGATGCCGCGGAGTACTGCAACGCGCGCTCGCGGCTCGATGGCCTCGCGCCCTGCTATGATCTCACGACCGGACGCTGCGACTTCGCCGCGGCCGGCTACCGGCTGCCCACGGAAGCCGAGTGGGAATACGCCTGCCGCGCGGGCACGCGGACGGAGTACTTCTTCAGCGACCATCCCGGCCGCCTGGGGCAGTTCGCGTGGTTCAAGGAGAACTGCACCCGCAGTCCGCAGCCGGCAGGTTCCAAGCAGCCGAACCCGTGGGGCCTGTACGACATGTACGGCAACGTGTGGCAATGGTGCAACGATTTCTACAGTGAAGGCTACTACCGGGAAAGCCCCGAGAAAGACCCGCGCGGCCCGGAAACAGGCCAGACCCGCGTGTTGCGCGGGGGCTGTTGGGACTCGCGCGCGACCGTATGCCGCTCGTCCTACCGCAACAGCGAGAACCCTGGCTACACCGACGCGTGCTTCGGCCGCGACGTCCACGGCCAGATCGGTTTCCGGTGCGTGAAAGCAGGCCATTAGGCTTGGGGCTTTACCCCCTCGCCCGTCACTCCTCACCCCTCACCCCTCGCCCCTCACTTTGGGCTGGCGAACAGGCCGAACTCGGAGAGCGCCGGGCACGCCGCGGCCTTGGTGATGCGCAAGCGGACTTTCGTCGTGCTCAAAGACGGGCCGCTGACCAGGCGGCAGGCGCCGATGCCCGTGCCCTTGGCGAACTCCTTCCACGCGCCGTCCTGCCAG
>JBEKKG010000381.1:0-7136 GCA_050010835.1 Planctomycetota bacterium | reverse complement strand
CGCAAGGCCCAGCCCGGCGATCCTCTCTTTCCCAGCCCCACGGGCGCCGCCCTCGACAGATGCCGCGCGCTCGATCTATTCAGACAGGCGGCGATCCTGTCATTTGTGCGCGCAAAGTGGCCCCAGCACGATCCGCACACCAGCCACACCAACCCCGTCGAAGTCGCGTTTGCCATTTACGCCGGCAAGGTCCCAGGCGTTGACGGCGCGCCCCCGACCGACCCCGCAAAGCTGGCAGCACGCGAGGCACGTCAGAACACGATCAAGGCTCTGGTGCAGGAACTTCAGCCCCACGTAGACGCCGGCCTTCAGAATCGCCCGCTGTACGCGACCAGGCACACATTCATAAGCTGGGCGCGCGCGGCGGGTGTGAACGTGGACAGCATCAAAGCGCAAGTAGGACACCGCGGCGGAGGCATTGAAGAAGCCCACTACCTTGACGCCCGGATAGTTGACCCCGGCGCCGCCAGTCAAGCGGTGTACGAAATCCTGGCAGGAACGCGCGAACTGGCAAGGGCGAAGTACCTGGAAGCCCTGCCACTTGCCGCGGGCGCCGAGAATATGGTCCCCATTGTGGCCCCCAGTGATGAAAAAGGGGCTTTTGGCGTCAAGTCTGGAATCGCGCAAACCGTTATGGCGCAAGATGGTGGGCGCTACAGGACTCGAACCTGTGACCTCGTGGGTGTGATCCACGCGCTCTAGCCAGCTGAGCTAAGCGCCCTTGTTAAACTTCCTGACTATTATAGCGCGTCCCACAAAAGAGCAATCAGCAAATCCGCGCTATTGCGGGATAGCCGCAACGGATTATACTCGCGGCAATGGCCAACGGTAAGACAGATTTGTGCGAAGAAGGAAAGGGCCGTGCCGTCTCTTGATTGTGATGAAAGCACATTCGCCATGGTTTTCCTGCCGCTGGGTGCTCCTTTCCGGCGCGCTAACGCTCGCAGGCAATTCAGAGAACCGCGCTGATGAAGTTGAAGTAAAGCCCTATGAACTGGCGGAGGAAGTGGTCTGCAAGGTCAACACCGAGACGATAAGCAAACGCCAGGTCGAAGAGAACATGGACGAGATCATGCTCAGGCTGACGGCCTACAAGCGTGCGCTCGAAGCCGGCGGCCAGTGGGATGCGAGGGCGCAAAAGGAATATGATGCGCAGTACAGTGGGGCCTTCCGCGAGGCCTTGCGGCGCGTGGTGCGCCAACGCTTGATGCTCCAGTACGCCAAGGAAGACAAGTACGTCAAGATCGAGGAGCCCGAGTTCCAGAAGCGCCTGAAAGAAACACTTGACCGCCTCAGGGCCCAGAAGCTGCTCAATGCCAAAGGCTTCACCGAGGCGGAGGTGGAAAAACACGTCCGCGACGCCATGCTGGTGGAAATGTGGACTGGCGTCCAGTTCGGGTTGAACGCGCCCGGCCGTCCCGAAGTGCGCCGCTACTACCATGATAACCTCGCCCGCTTTGCCCGGCCCGCCGGCGTCATGGTGCGCATCATCGTCATTCACTCTGTCAAGAACGACAAACTCCTGGATAAACGGGTCCCGCAACCGGACGCGCGGGAGAAGGCGGAGAAACTGCGTGAGGACTTGCGGGCCTTTGGCGGGAGTTTCGCTGAGGCCGCCAAGGCCTACTCGGATGACGAGGAAACCAAGGGCCGCGGCGGGCTGATCCTGGCCAAAGATGATCCCTACTTCAACCCCGAAAGTTACAGGTCTGAACTCGCCGGCGTCTTGCGGGGCATGGAAGTCGGCCAGATCAGCCCGGTTTTTGAGCTGGGCAAAGCCGGTTTTGCGTTCGTGAAGTTGGAGGGCCGCCGCGAGGCCGGCCCGGCCCCGCTGGAGGGCCCGCTTTATAATGAGCTTTACAACACTTTGCGGAAACAGAAATCACACAACCAGGAAGATGAGTGGTTCCACAAGGCGCTGGCCAGGAGCCTGATAGAGCTGCGTGTGGAAGGAGTGGCCAAGACACTGCCTGTCGAGTTCTTCTTCGAAGAGGAACCCGGACCTGCGAAGGCAGAGCCAGCCAAGGCCGAACCTGCCCCCAAGGCTCAACCAGACTCTAAGGCCGAACCCGCCGCACAGAAGGGGCGCTGAGACGAATTTTAGATTTTGGATTTTGGATTTTCGATTTTCGATTTTCGATTTCAGCACGTCCGCCGGTGCAATCGAAAATCTAAAATCGAAAATCCTCCCGCTGTGTTCTCTGTGGCAAAAAATCCCTGTAGCAGTACGATGCGCCGCAACCGAAACGGGCTGGGGGCGCACGGAAAATGCCATGGATTGTACTTGTCGTAATGCTGTCCGGCTGGGCCGCGGCCTGCGCCGGTGAGAACCTGCTCGCAAATCCCGGCTTCGAATCCGGCGCGGCCCTGCCGCCTGAAGGGTGGAGCGCCTTCTGGTCGCGCGCCGACGGCGCAGGCCGCCTGGTCCTGGATGAGCAGGTCAAGCGCGGCGGCACGCGTGCGCTCAAAGTCATCCACGAAGGCGCGGAAGACTGGAGCGTGGCGCAACGGGCGCCGCTGCCGGTCGAGCCGGGCGACATCTTCACTTTGGGCGGCTGGGTCAAGTGCGAGAGCGCCGCGACGGTACAGCTCAGCGTCGTCACACGCGGCGCCGATGGCAAGACCATCGCCTGGATGCACGGCCTGCTGGAGACCGGCGGCACTCACGACTGGCGCGAGCTGAAGGGCAAATTCGTCGTGCCCGCGGGCTGCGCCAGCATTCAATTCCGGCTGACCGGCAACGGCAAGTCCACCGCGTGGCTGGACGATGCGCTGCTCGTCAAGGAAGGCAACGTGAATGCCTTCCGGGGAAACATCAAGGACCAGGTGCTGACGCTGGCGAACGACGCGCTCGCGGTCCGCTTGGAGACCTCTCATGGGACGCTGGCGGTCACAGACAAGCGGACCGGCGGCGTATGGGAACAAAAGCCCTGCGGCAACGAGGCCGTTATCAAGGAGGCGCGCCTGGCCAGCGGAACCGAGGCGCAGCTTGAGCTGTGGAACGTGGCGGACGATCTGCTGGTGCAGGCCACCCTCACGCTGGCTCCCGGCAAGCCCGAACTGACCGTCGCGCTCAACGGCGAAGGCGCGTTGCGGCAGTTGTTCGGCTTTCCGCAGCCGTTTGTCACCGCCCCGGGCACGTGGCTCGTCGCGCCGCTCAATGAAGGCATCCTCTATCCGGTTGACGACGAGACCATTGCGCCCATGCAGCTTGTCACCTACGGCGGCCATGGCATCTGCATGCCGTGGTTCGGCGTCGTGGCGCCGAACGGGCCGGGGGTCCTGGCCATCATTGAAACGCCTGACGACGCGCGCATCGAGATCGCGCGCCTGCCGGGCGCCGGGCTGTTCGTGCGGCCGCTCTGGGAGGCGTCCCGCGGGCAATGGGCCTACGCGCGCAAGCTGACCTACTGCTTCTTCGACAAAGGCGGCTACGTGGCCCAGGCGAAACGATACTGCGAGTATGCGCACAGCACGGGCCTGTTCAAGACGCTGGCCCAGAAGAAGGCTGAGAACCCCAACGTGGACTTGCTCATCGGCGCCGCCAATGTCTGGAACTGGGACATGGACAAGCTCGCACTCTGCCGCGAACTGAAGGCCGCGGGGATGGACCGCATCTTGTGGTCGAACGAAGCCAAGCCCGCCGAAATCGAGGAGATCAACAAGCTGGGATTCCTGAGCAGCCGCTATGACATCTACCAGGACGTCTGGCCGGCGGGTGGCCCCAAGTGGCTGCGCACGGAAGGCTGGCCGGACGACCTGGTCTGGCTGCCCAATGGCGATTGGATGAAAGGCTGGGCGCACCACCAGAAAAACAAGGACGGCACCACGACCGTTTTCGCCGGCGGCGTGATCTGCTCGCCGCGCGGCCTGGAGCGCGCCAAACAGAAGATTCCCGAAGACCTGAAGACGCATCCCTATGCCTGCCGTTTCATTGACACCACCACCGCGTCGCCGTTTCGCGAATGTTACAACCCCGCGCACCCGCTGACGCGCAGCGAAGACCGCAAGTACAAGATGGCCCTGCTGGAGTTCTGCTCGAAGGACCAGAAGCTGGTCGTCGGCACGGAGACGGGGATTGACCCCTCGGTGCCCTATGTCCACTACTACGAGGGCATGATGAGTCTGGGCCCGTACCGCCTGCCCGATGCCGGCCGCGACATGGAGCAGTACAAGCCGCCGACGCCGGAGTTCCTCAAATTCCAGGTGGGGCATTTCTACCGCCTGCCGCTCTGGGAACTGGTTTACCACGACTGCGTTGTCGCGCAGTGGTACTGGGGCGACAGCAACAACAAGGCGCCGGAAGTGTGGGACCGGCGCGACCTCTTCAACATCCTGTACGGCACGCCGCCGATGTACTTGTTCAACAAGGAGCAGTGGGAGAAGCAGAAGCCGCGCTTCGTGGCGAGCTATCAGAGCATCTGTCCGCTCGTGCGCAAGCTCGGTTATGACGAGCTGTTGTCCCACGAGTTTCTGACGCTCGACCATGCCGTGCAGCGCACCCGTTGGAGTTCCGGCACGGAGGTCACCGTGAACTTTGGCGACAAGCCCTTCGCCACCCCAGATGGCAAGGAAGTGAAGGCGCTGGGATGGGTGGCCAGCGGGGGGCAGAAGTGACATGTGGCGAGTGGCCGGTGCGAGAGCCAAAGATAGCCGTGTGGCCCTTTCTGTGGGTGCCACGGGTTCAGCCGGGCCGGCTGTTTGGCCCGGCTGTACCCGTGCTGCCGCGCCTTGCGTAGTCCAACCCATATCGCCTCCGGCCGGCACGGGTACGCCCGCGCTTTGCGCGGCCGAACCCGTGGCACCCCAACAAAGGGCGACACGCGAGTTCGATGCGCATTCACCTGCCACCCACCTCATCCTCATTGCCTCCTTTGTGTTTGCCCTGTTCCTGGTTGTCCAGGCTCCAGGGGCCGAGGAAATACTGCGGGATACGTTCGACTCAGCAGGCCTGCCGATTGCCTACCTCGTGGCCGGCAAGGGCGAACCGGTGGTGCTCATTCACGGGTTGTGCTCCAGCGCCGACATCAACTGGCAACTGCCGGGAACCGTGAAACTGCTGGCGGAGCGTTACCGGGTCATCGCCCTGGACGTGCGCGGCCACGGGCGCTCGGGCAAGCCCAAGGAAGAGGACGCCTACGGCGCCAAAATGGCCGAGGACGTGCTCAGGCTCCTGGACCACCTGAAGATCGAAAAGGCCCATATCGTGGGCTATTCGATGGGCGGGATGATTGCCATGAAACTCATCACCGAGCATCCCGAACGCGTGCTCTCCGGCACACTGGGCGGCATGGGCTGGTTCCGCGAAGGGAGCTTCCTCCAGGGCTTCTGGGGCATGGTCGCCGGGCGCGAAGGAAGCTCGGATTCGAAGCCCTTGCTGCGCGGCATGGGCAAACTCGCCGTGACCGAAGGCGCGGTGAAGAAAGTCCAAGTGCCCGTCGCCGTCCTTGTCGGAGATCGCGACCCCTGCAAGCAGCTTTACGTGCTGCCGCTGGCGCGCATCCGCCCAGACTGGGCAGTCATCGAGATCGAGGGCGCCGACCATTTCACCTGCATCCTTAAAGCCCAATTCAAGGAAGAACTCAAGAAATGGCTGGATAAGAATGCGCGGAAATGAGTTGCCAAACTCAGTTCTTCACCCGCCCCGCCTTGCTCACATCCACCGGCTCCAACCCCAGCTTGAGCGCCGGAGAATCGGGCTTGTAGCGATAGTCTCCTTTCTCCGGGTCAACGAACAACGGATCAGCGACGATTGAGTCTCCCGGCGCGCCCGGGGTCGTGCCGACGCCCGAGTAGTCCTTGAGTTTCACGCCTTCTATCTTGCCAGTGCCGCTATAAAAGAGGTTCTTGGACCACTGCGTCACGGCCGCGGGATTCAGGATCGCGATATTTCCTGTGGCGCACAGCACGTTGCGCTCAAACACGTACTCCGCCGAACGCGGGAAGGTAATCTTGGCGTCGCCTGCCACGACGAAGACGTTGTCCCGGATGGTGTTCGCCTTGGCCATGTGGTTGTGCGAGGGCCAGTTGACGCGCAACGACAGGTTCTTCTCCACCACGCAGCCAGTGCACTGCTCGTCCAGATAATACGCCGACGCGCCAAACCCGCCCGTGTCTGAAATGTCGCGCGCGAAGTTGCGGCGCACGATGCAATCCTTCCCGCCGAAAAGGTAAATGGCCGCGCCGTCGTGCAGCACCTTCATGCAATCGTAAATCAGATTGTCCTCGATAATGATGAAGTCGCCGCCGTAGTTGATGGCCGAATACGAGCAGCCGTGGACTTCGTTGTGATTGACGACGTTTCCGGCCCCGCCGCGGAAGATGCCAATGGCGCTCGGGTAGAGCAAGCCCACGTCATGCACATGGTTGTTGGTGATGACCGCCTTGCTGCCGCCAACGTAAATCCCGCCCGCGCCGCAACTGGACACTTCGCAGTTCTCAACGCGGACGCCCTCGGTTAGGCCTTGCGCGTTGATGCCGTGCCCCGCCACGCGCGTGACCGTCAGCCCGGACAAGGTGCAGTTCATCGTATTTTCCAACGAGACCGCGCCGTCATATTTGCACGCGGCGAAGTCGGCGGCCAGCAGCGGCACTGTGGCCACGGAAAAAGCCAGGCCGCGCAACGCGATGTTGGTGGCGTGCGCGCCTCCTTTCCCTTTGATGCTGAGAATCGTGGCTGTGGCCGGCACGACGACTTCGGCCTTGCTCATGTCCTGTCCGGGAAGCGGAAAGTAAACGATGCGGTCCTGCACGCGGTCGTGATACCATTGCCCCGGCACGGTGAGGCCCTCCCGGACATTCCAGATGACGTACTTCTTGACGCCGAACGCGCCCGGCGGATGGCCGCACGGCGGCTTGAGGGTCAAGACGTGCTGCTCCGCGTTGTTGGCCGCGACGCCGACGCAGGACTCGTCCCACATGTGATAGACGGTCACTTCGGCGTTCTGCACCTCCAGCCACGGGCCGAGATCGCCGGGCTTATATCTCAGGCTCGTCAACTCTTCCTCCGTCGGCTTGCGTTTCCAGCCGCCGCCGGTGGTGCTCATCCACGGCACCTCGAAGGCACTGAGGTGCGCCAGAGTGCCTTGTTCGGGGTAACGCGCGCGCGGGCAGAAGCGCTCATCCACCTGCAGCAT
>JBEKKG010000380.1:0-7165 GCA_050010835.1 Planctomycetota bacterium | reverse complement strand
GAAGTCCGGCCAGAGCATCTCGACGGGCGTGACGTAGGTGCGGCCCAGAACGCGATTCAGGTACCAGGCCGCGGGGATAATCAGGGCCAGATCCACGGCGAAAGCGCCCATGCGCATCCCGAGCGAGGCGTAGATTTCGCTGGCTTGGATTTTGTGCAGAATGGTCACGACCTGCCTGCGGCGGTGGTACGCGAGGCCCGCGCCAAAGGCAATCAGCGCCAGCGCGCAGGCGAGCGCCGCCAACATCAGCCCGCCCAGATCGTAGGCGGGCAGCCCCTTGGGCGCGGTGCACACCCGGCTCCAACCGCTCTCCGCCGTCTTGCGCCAAATCTCAAAGGTCTGCCAGTTGGAGCGCACAATGAACTCCTGCCCCCGCCACGTGAAGTGCTCCGCCGCGATGAACGCCACCAGCCCGTTGCGCTGGCGCGACCCGGGCAGGGCCTCGGCCAGTTGCGTGCTGCCATCCGGGGCCAGGTTCCAGATTTCCATGGGCCCGTTGCTGGTGAAGGGATCCTCGCGCTTGTCGCGCCTCTGCACCAGCACCTTGAGCTGGCTGCCTTCCGCCCAGACGCAGGTGTTGCCGCGGGGCAAGCCGGCGAGGGTCACCAGTTTGTCCCCCACAAAGGCCCCGTCCTGGAACGTGGCCATGGTCAGCCCCCCCTCCGTCGTAGAGCGCGGGCCTTCGATTTCCGGCGCAAGCGCCTGGTCAGTGGCGCCCTGGCGCCAAAAGACCCGGATGCAGTCCTGCACCGCCACGGCTTGCAGCGAGAAACCATAGGGGCTTTCCAGCACCAGCGGGCTGGCAATCTTCAATTCCTCCCACTTCTGGCCGTCAAAACGCGCCACCTTCAACGGGCCTTGCTGTTCCTTGCCCACCCGCGGCGGCATGTCCACGCCGAAGGCCAGCCACGCGCCCTTGTAGGGCACCACCGTTTCCGCAATCCAGGAGAACGGCAACATCTCGAAGGTGGGCGTGGCGGTCTTGGCCGACACGTCAAAGAAAGTGGCGCGATTCTGGTGCAGAACCACAAGCCGTTCCGGACCGGGTTCCGCTTTCTCAGCGGCGGCAGGAAGTGGCGCTGAGTTCAGCCGCGCAGCGAAAACGCCGTAGACGCGCCCCAGTCTGGACGTCTCGACCCCCTCCCATTCCTCCAGGTTGTCACTCTTGGTGCGATAGATGCTAAAGGCCAGTTCGTTGGCATCCGGCGAAGCAGCGCGGTGCTCCAGGACCAGGTAGGGCTTGTCGCCGACCTGGACAAGCTGCATCGAGGAATACCAGCTATACCAATTCGTACAACTCTGCAGCGCGAACATGCAGAGCCACGCCAGAATGATAATCAGCAGGGCGCGTCGCAACATCAAGGCGCCTTTCCAGGGGCAGGGGGCGGGGCCGCATTGTTCATTTGTGGCCCCTGCGGCTCCACCTGCTCCTCTTCCAAGGCCTCCCGGCTGAAGCGCCGGGAATTGTCAATTGTATCTGCCGCTTCATAAATAAGATAAGGCAAAATCAGGGCCGCCCCCGGAAACCATGAGGAAGCGTGCGCCCGCAGCGTATGGCCCTGGCGGCAGAGGCCGGTGCGCAGCACGCCCAGGCGGTTGTTGAGCGCCTGCGGCTGCGGCAGCAGCACGGCGGGAATTTTCCAGGGACCGAGGCCGAAGGAGCTTTCGCCGGAGAAGAGCCAGGAAGCATAGGCCAGCTTGGCTACCTTCTCCAGCTCAACCTGCAGTCTGGCCGCGTCGTCGTCGCGCCAGGAATTCGTTTTTCCGGCGGCCTGCAAAGTTTTGTTTTCACGGACATTTTCCGCGGCCAGGGTGCGTCCGAGCTTGAAGGCGTTGACCAGTTCCTGGTAGGCGGCGGAATTGGAGCACAACCAGGCCCAGCCAGGGCTGAGTCCCACGATCGGCGCGCGGAACATGCCGCCGCCCCGGAACTTGGCGCCCAACGGGGCCGGGGCACCGTCCTTGCCCGGAACCCCCAGCGGCTCGAACTCCGCTCCGACTTGCGCGAGGCCTTCGAGCAACTGGTTCTGAAAGGCTCCCATTTCGGCCGCCGGTGTGGACAGGCCTGTGGCCACACTCACGCGCATCTCACCGCTCAGTGCGGGCCGCGCAGCGAGGCCCACGCTCCCTTCCAGATGCTTGAGCAGGAACTCAAAGCGCCGGGGCGCCAGCGCCTCCTCGGTCCCGCCTTGCCCGCGCGCCCAGCGCCGGCCCCGCAAGTTCCGCTCCAGCGCCTGCGCCGCAAAGGGCAGATCGGGACCCAGCGCCCGGGGGTCGAGCCGGGCCAGCAGCACGAGGTCGTGTCCGCCCGGCAGCGCGCTCAACACGTTCTCCCAGCCCCCAGGGTGCTCGCGCAACACCTCGGTCGTGCGCCACAACGTGGCGGCCCCGCGCCCCTCCGCCTCCTTCGCTTCCTGCGCAGGAAGAGGGCGGGCCAGGTCAAGCTGCGCCTCTTCAAGGAACATCTCGCCGCTCATCGTCAGGCTCAGCCCAAGGTAAGCCGTGGCCCCGCAATATGGGCTGCCGAGCATCCGCATCAGGATGCCCCAGCCCGCGGCCTGCTCAGCACCACTCTCGATCCACGGGCCCAGGGCCATTGCGGTCTTGGCTGGCAACGCGCGCACGCACAGGTCGCCGCGCGGCCAGGCAGGCGTAGTCAGCCACGGCGGCAATCCGGCTGCTTGCTCCAGACGTTCGAGCGCCACAGGCTGCAGACGCAATGCGGAGAGCAAGGTGTTGCTTTGCGGGGGCGGCTTGGGCCACAACGCCAGGAGTTGTTGGGCGCTTTCCTCGCTCGGCGTAACCACCAGCAGCACGAGCTTGAGGTCCGAATCCTCCGCCGTGGCAGCGCGACCCTCCGCATCGCGGCTCGATCCGGAGGATTGAGTTACAGCGGCTTTTTCGGTGGGCTCGACCGCCAGCACCGCAGGACCCAAAATCAGCTTGTTGAAGCCGGGCCAAAGTGCGCCGAGGTCCGCCCCTGCGGCCTGGTTTAGCATGGTGCGAAGCTTGTCGGCGCTCTCTGCGTAGGTGGGGTCCTGCAACATGGCGCTCAAGCACGTGCGGGAGAACTTCGCGGGCAGGGCCGGCGCGTCTTCCGTATAGACGGCCAGCAGCGGCTCGGCTGGCAGCGTGGCTATCAGGCGCCGCAACAACGCGTGGCGGCCCTCTGCATCTTTGCCCGCCTCGCCCTCAGCACCGGCGCAGAGCGCCGGCAGCAGCGAGGCTGCGGCCAGAAACAGAACGCCGCTCCAAGCCCGCGCACTCAACGAATCCCAGATTCCAAGTCCCAAGTTCCAAGCTCCAAGCGCCCGGCTGCAGAGTCTACAGCGGCAGGCGGGAAAAAGCCAAGATTTCAACCGCGCGGTTGCCTGCTGTGGGAAGGACGGGGATGGCCGGTGGGGACTGGACGGTTACGAAATCTTCTCTCTGCGTTCTCCGCGCCTCTGCGGTGAGTAGTCCAGCCTGGTGCCTAAGAAACCGTGCGCAGAGCGGCATCCGCCGGAGGTTCATCCAGGACACGGTCCAGGGCCGCGGCGAGGATTACAGGAAGGTAAAGTATCTGCAGGGGCTTGTCCACGCTGAACAGATCGAGCGTCATGTAGAACTGCATCGCCCAGAAGGTGCCGTAGAGGCCCACGGCTATCAGCGCCAGAACCACGCTCTCCGCGCGCAGACAGCGGCGCACGAGCGAGAAGAAGCGCCATTGCAGCCACAAGAACAGCACAATGCCAATGGCCCCCAGTTCAGAGAGCACCAGCAAGAAGAGATTGTGCACCTGCAAAGGGAGGACGTAGAATTTCTCGTGGATTTGCTTCTCCACGTATTCGAAGGCTTCAAAACGCACGGGGCGCGGCTTGGTGCTGGGCTTGTTCCACTCGTTGTGCATCTGCCTCAAGGGGTGGAGTTGGATGGAGCCGGCAATGAAATTGCCCGGCCCGGCGCCGGCCAGGGGATGCGCGCCCGCGATGTCCATGGCCGTGGCCATGGCGCGCAGGCGGGAATCGGTGGCGCCTTCGTCGCCGCGAATGATGCGGGTCGCGATGCGCGACCAGAAAAGGCCCAGGATCACGGCCCCCACAGGCAGCGTCCAGGTGACGTAGCGCCAGATCAGCCGGCGCACCACGTTGTGGGCCAGCGCCGCCAGGAGCAGGCCGAACAACCCGGCGGCCAGCGCAATCCAGGCGCTGCGCGAGGACGTCATGACGATGCAGACTACGCTGCCGCCGATCACCGCGGCCCCGAACCAGCGCCAGCGCGGGTTGCGGCACCCCAGCAGGCCGAGCAGCGGCAGGGTCAGGAAGGTGTGGAAGGCGGCCTGGGTGTTGGGATGGCCCAGCGTGCCTGTGGCGCGTGTTTCTGTTCCGGCGAAGGTCATCAGCGAGCCCTGGAGGGGCGAAGTGATCTGGATAGGCTTGCCGCGCGCGAGCGAGGCTACGACGAAGAGCTCCTGGAGCGCGATGACGGACGCCAGACAGCCGAGCACCAGCAGAAACTCGTCGCGTGTGCGAATGGACGAACTGACAGCCACAATATACAGCACCAGCTTCGCTTGCTGGATGACGAAGAGCCAGCCTTCCGGCGTGGGGCCGGCTGAGCCTGCCAGGAGGCCCAGTATGGCCCAGGCGAACAGGCACAGCAGCGGCGTGACCACGGGCGGCCAGCGCCAGACGCGCTGCTTCGTGACGGAGGCTTCGCAGGCGAGGACGATAAGCAGCATGAACAGGACCAGGTCCGAGCCTGAAAGCGTAATGAGGCGCGGCAGAAACTCTTTGTGCATCGGCGGCGCCACCACGAAAGTGGTCTCGATGCTTAGCGGATGGACGAACAACCAGGCGAGCACCAGGAGGAGGCGGCGGTTGGGCACAATGGCGAAGACGCACAGGCTCAGAAAGCCGACCAGGACGGCGAGGCGATAGTCCGAGCGGATGTCGTAAGTGAGCAGGGCCAGCGCGCCCACGAACAGGATGCAGGCGGCGGTAAAAAGGCCCTCCAGCTTTGAGTGCGCGCCTGTCCCGGCGCCGGCGGAAGGGGGCAAAGTGTCAGCCTGCATTGCTCACCACTCATTCAACGCAAAGAGTTCTTGAAACCGCAGATGGACGCAGATGAACGCGGATAGGAAGAAAACTCTCTTGTATCTGCGTCCATCTGCGTTCATCTGCGGTTCCAATCCCCTCTGCGTTCCTCTGCGTCCTCTGTGTTTAGAAATCCGTGCTACAGCCGTCCATAGAGCCACCGTGGCACGTAGTAGCGCCGCTGGTTGAGGATGATGCTGACCAGGTGGGCTTCGTATTCCTTGAGGACCGAGACGGCCGCATGGAAGGCCTTCTGGCGTGTTTGGCCGCAGTGCACCACCACGATGACGCCGTCGGCTTCGTGGGCGAAGAACGCGGCCTCGGTGGAGCGCAACAGGCCGGAGCCGAGCACGACGATGACGCTGAAGTGTTTGCGCAGATCGTCCAGCATGCCTTCCAGGCTGTGGCGGAAGAAGCCCAGATCCCTGCGCTTCTTGACGGCGCCGGCAGGCATGAACATGAGGTTGGGGAAATCGGTGGGCAACGCGGCCTGATCGGCCAGAATGGAGCGGCCCAGCACCTCGATCAACCCGGGCTTCTCAGCATGTCCCAGGCTGGCTGAAAGGGCGGGGTTGTTGAAGTTGCCGTCCACCAGGAGGATTCTGGCGTTGTCGTCGCGGGCCAGCAGGTTGGCCAGTTGTGCGGCCACGAAGGCCTTGCCCTCCCCGGCGGAAACGCCTGTAACCAGGAGCATGTAACCCCGGCCCGGGGTGCCCAGTTTGATCGGGCCGATAGCTTGCATCAGGCCTGCATGCACCTGGGGCGGAGGCAGCGCGCTGAAAATGTTGACTTCGAGTTTCCTGTCGGTGATCGGCGGCAGGCTGCCTACGTTCTTGACCCCGCTGATCTGTTCCACGTCCACGTTGCTGTAGATGCGCTGGTCCAGCAGACGCAGCAGCAGCACGAGCGCCGCGCCCAGCACCAGCCCGGCAAAAAGGCCGACCAAGCCGTTGAGGATGTACCGCACCAACTCCGCTGCTTTCGACTTCTCAGGAATGAGCGCGGGTTCCACCACGGCTATGGGCAGCAAGCGGTTCTTGAAGAGGTCCAGGGACAACTGGGCTTGATTGCACTTCTGTTTCATCGTGTTGTAAAACAGTTTGACGCCCTCCAGTTCCTCCTGCTGGAGCATCATGTTGCGGGCGGCGGCCAGTTCGTGCTTGGCGCGCTCGATCTCCGGCGTCTCTTCGCGGAAGGACTGGCGCAACACCGCCAGGCGCACTTCCATCTCCGCAATTCTCTGGGACACGACCATGACCAGCGGGTTGGTGGCAATCTGCTTGTCGGCGCCCTCCTTGGAGGCAGCCGGGTAAACCTTGAGGTCGCTGGACCACGCGTCGCTGAGCATGCGCGAGTTCAGTTCGTTGACGCGTTCCGCGGCGGCGGTGGTCTCCTTGACGAGGCACTCATACGCGCGCTTGGCATCCCCCTCTTCACGGCGGTAGTAGTCGTCAATGAAGGCCTTGCACAGCCCGTTGACCATGTCGGCGACTTTCAGGCGGCTGGGGGAGCGCATTTTTACTTCGAGCACTTCGTCGCGCAGGTCGAAGACATTGCGTTCCTGGCGCAAGACGCTGACCGCGATCATGGCCTTGAGGTCGTTGACCAGCGCCTGTTGTTTGTTGGCGCCGCCTGTGTCCGCGGCTTCCTTCTCCTTGGGCAACAAGCCCACCGCCCAGCCCAGCACCCGGCCGATGACGATGCTGGTGGCGGAACGCGCCACGTCGGCGCTGGTCAGTTGGAGGTCTTCGGCCATCTTCCCGCATATCGGCGCGCTCTGGATGATCTCCGCATTGCTGTTGGCGGAAATGGGTTGGCGTTCCGACATGATCTCGCTGAAAAGGTTGCCCTGCGTCCGGTCGTACTGGATGAGCACTTTGGCCGCAGACTCATAGACCGGAGGCACGGAGTTGGTGATCAACAACACCAGCAGGGGCACGGACAAGGCGCAGGCCAGGAACAGTTTCCAGCGGATGAAGATGGAGGTGGCGACCTCGCGCATCGAGACGCCGCTGACTGACTCCATGCTCACCGCCACCTGCCGCGCCACATTCCTGGTCCTGAGCGGCGAGGGCGGGGCGCTGGCCCGA
>JBEKKG010000379.1:0-7170 GCA_050010835.1 Planctomycetota bacterium | reverse complement strand
CAGGGTTGTAGTCCGAATCGAGAAAACTGTCGCGGACAATGTAGCTCACTTCGTTGTCCAGGTTGAGCATGGTCACGCAGCCGCCGTTGCTCTTGAGGTGCTTGCGGATGATCGGGTCCACTTGATCGAACCACTTGCGGCACCAGGCGAGATAATCCGGGTGCAGGTAGGACGGCTGCGAACCCTCCTTCCTGGCAATCCAGTAGCCCTGGGTCGTGCGGTTCTGGCAGTCCCAGACCATCATCTGCGGGTCGCCCAGCACGAGCCAGCGCGGGTAGCCGCCCCACACCTGCTCGTTGCAGCAGAACGGCCCGCAGCGGAAGTTGAGATACAGGCCGTGTTTCTCGACCAGCTCAAGGTACCGGAACAGGTTCAGGCGCGGGTCCGTGCGGCCTTCAAAATCCAGCACGCCCGCGGGGTGTTGCGCATCCGGCTCGCCCGCCACGTGCGCGCCCCAGCTCACGTAGCTGGTCACGGTGCGCAGGCCGGCGTCCTTGAGACGGAGGAGGATGTCCTCCCAGTAACGCGGCTCCAGCCGGAAGTACTGAATCTCAGCGCCGAAAATTTCGCGGGAGGTAAGCATGACGGCTTATCATAAGGCGCAGGCACGGTCTCATCTACTGCCGAATGTGGCTTTCAAGGTGGCGCGGGAGTGCGCCGAGCGAGAAGATGTTGTCATCCTCTTGGTTCTTGCCTTCTATAACGCCAAGGAAGTTGACCACTGTATCGCGCCACACAACGTCGCCTCCCACAAGCACGACATTCTGGCCAACCGCCTTGCCGTGGTTGTCGGAATTTCCGCCCGCGGCTCCCATCTTGTCTGCGAAGAAGGCTACATTACGCTGCCTCGCGTCCTCAGGGCTATGGCCTGGATCGTAGCCGTACGACGTGTCCCCAGGAACCCAGGTAAATGCACCGTCCGGAGGCATCCAATCCGTTAGCTGCGCCATTCTTGAAGGCGAAACCGGATTACATGGGCAAGAAAAACAGCGTTTGTCCTCAAGCCAATACCCCCAGACCATCTGCATGGAATGTGAAGCGTTCGCGCCCAGGAAGGGGTCAGCGGGATCCCTGCCATCGGTCGGATAAACGTGGCAGGAGGATGCGTAAATTCGCATCCCTTGGGCGATTTGTTGCATGTTACTCGCACAAGATGTCCGGCGGGCCGTTTCGCGAGCCTTGGCTAAGGGAAGCAGGATCAATGCCGCCAGGATACCGAGGATCGCGATGATGACCAGGCATTCAATCAGGGTCAAACCACGGCTGCGGATGGTCCTCATAACTGGTTCCTCCATATCTCATACGAGTGCCAGGGCAAGACAGTTTGCCTTTTTCGCCGGTCCATTGCGCCCCTCCCACAAAGCAGTCTTCATCCTTCACTTTGAATCCTCTTGCGTATCGGCCTGCGCGGGGCAAACTGGGCAACGTGGCAGCCACAGACACGACAGACAGCGACACGCCGGTTCTCGAAGCGCGCGACATCGTCAAGACTTTCCCCGGCGTGTCGCTGTCTGTCGTGTCTGTGGCTGCCACGTTGCGCCGCGGCGAAGTACATGCGCTGGTCGGCGAGAACGGGGCGGGCAAGAGCACGCTGATGAACATCCTCGCCGGCGTGTACCAGCCGGATGAGGGCCAGATCCTCTGGCACGGCCAGCCCGTGGTGATGGCCAATCCGCAGCAGGCGCGGGAGCGCGGCGTCGGCGTGGTCTTCCAGGAACTGAGCCTGGCGCCCAATCTCTCCGTGGCCGAGAACATCTTCGCCAACCGCCAGCCCCTGCGCGGGTGCCTGGACCTGATTGACTGGGCGCGCCTCCATGAACAAACGCGCGACTTGCTCGCGCTCTTCGATCTGCGGATTGATCCCGCCGAGCTGCTGGGCAATTTGCCGGTGGCGCAGCAGCAGGCGGTTGAAATCCTCAAGGCACTGTCTACGAACCCACAGGTGTTGATTCTGGACGAACCGACGTCTTCGCTGACTTCAGTCGAGACGCGCCTGCTCTTCGAGAACATCCGCCGCCTGAAAAAGTCCGCCACGTCCTTCATTTACATCTCGCATCACCTGCAGGAAGTCTTCGAGATTGCGGACCGCATGACCGTGCTGCGCGACGGCCAATTCGTCGAGACTTGCACGGCTGGGAGCATCACCGAAGAGGACCTGGTCCGCAAAATGGTCGGACGCGAACTGCGGAACGTCTATGGCCAGCGCACCACGCCCCTCGGCCCGCCCTGCTTCCGCGTGGAAAATGCCGTACCGCGGGCGTCCCGCCCGCATGCGGGCGGGACGCCCGCGGTACGCCGTTTCGGCGGCGTCAGTTTCGCCTTGCGCGAAGGCGAGATTGTGGGTTTGGCCGGGCTGGTGGGCGCGGGCCGCACGGAACTGGGGCGGGCGCTTTTCGGAGCCGAACCATTGGAAAGCGGGGCGGTCTTCATCGCCGAGGAGCGGGTCAGGCTGCGCAGCCCGGCGGAAGCCATCCGCCACAGACTGGGCTACCAGACCGAAGACCGCAAGCAGCAAGGGCTTTTTTTGCGCCTGGGCGTCGCGGCCAACTGCGTGGCGCCGTCGTTGCGGAGTTTCTCCAACCGTCTCGGCCTGCTGCACGAAGGCGGGCTGCGGGAGTTCGCGGAACGCAGCCGGGCCAGGTTCAGAATCGTCTGCTCGGGGCTGGATCAGCCGGTGGGCAATCTCTCGGGCGGAAACCAGCAGAAGGTGCTGCTGGCCTCATGGGTCGGCATCGGGCCGAAGGTGCTCATCGTGGACGAGCCGACGCGCGGCGTGGACGTGGGCGCGCGCAGCGAAATCTACGCGCTGCTGCGCGAACTGGCCGCCGGCGGCGTGGGCATCATCCTGATCTCGTCCGACTTGCAGGAGATCCTGGGCTTGAGCGACCGCGTGGTGGTCATGCGCAACGGGGAACTCGTGGCCGAGTTCCCGCGGGAACAGGCCACGGAAGAGAACATCATCGCCGCGGCGGCCGGTGTCACGGGTGACGTGCCTGGGAGCGCCGGCGTCCCGCCGGCAGACGTTGTGGCGCGGTGACGAGTGACGAGTGACGAGTGACGGGTGACAAGTGATAAGCCTCCTTAGAAAAATTACACGCTTCCGCGAGTTCATGATCATCATGGTCATCCTCGTGGCAGGCGCGATCATGTCCTATGAGTCGCCCGTGTTCCTGACGCAGGGGAACATCATGGCGATGCTGTTGCGTGTGTCCTGCGAAGCCATCGTCGCCATAGGGATGACCATCCTGCTGGTCTCCGGCGGTTTCGACCTCTCGGTCGGCTCGACGGCGGCGCTGGCCGGCGCCGTGACCGCCGGGTGCCTGGTGCATGAAGTGCCCGTGGCACTGGCGGTGCTGGCCGGGCTGCTGCTGGGCGCGCTGGTGGGGCTGATCAACGGGCTGATCATCGCGAAAGTGAAGATCAACCCGTTCATCACCACTCTGGGGATGATGAGCATCGTGCGCGGCGCGCTCCAAGTGGCGCTCGAAAACGGGAACATTACCGGCTTGCCCGGCTCATTCACCTGGATGGGGCAGAGCTGCGTCCTGGGCGTGCAGTGGCCTATCATCATCGCCGCGGTGCTGGTCGCCGCCGGCGATCTGCTGCTGCGCAAGAGCCGTTTCTTCCGCCAGAACTACTACCTGGGCGGCAACGAGAAGGCCGCCATCCTGTCGGGCATTGCGGTGGACCGCCTCAAGATCTTCAACTATGCCCTGACCGGCCTCCTGGCGGCGCTGGCGGGCGTAGTGATGACCGCGCGCTTTGGCTCAGCCACCGTGGGCGCCAATACGGGAATGGAGCTGCAGGTCATCACCGCGGTGATCATTGGCGGGGCCAGCCTGCAAGGGGGCGAAGGCACGGTGCTCGGTTCCTTCCTGGGCTCATTGCTGATGGCCTTCATCGGCTGCTCGATGAACCTGCTGGGGGTCGGGCCGAACTGGCAGCTCCTGGTGATCGGCGCCACGCTGCTCCTGGCGGTGCTGATTGATACGTTGGGCAAACGACGCGGGTGACATTTTGGATTTTAGATTTTGGATTGAACAGCTAGGTGGTGCCACGGATGTGGCCGCGCCGCCCTGTGCCATCACTTGCAGGAAGGAGCTGCTTCGGCGCGGCCTCATCCGTGCCAGGGGCGAGGAGCACGGATGAGGCCGGGCTTAACTGCCAGCCCGGCCACATCCGTGGCACAAACTCAAGGAGGCGAACATGAGCAGCCGGGAAACAGTGCGAACCGCTTTGGCCCACAAAACGCCGCCACGGGTGCCCGTGGATTTCGGCAGCACGGCGGTGACGGGCATGCACGTAAGCTGCGTTGCGGCTTTGCGCGAGCACTATGGCCTGGAGAAGCGCCCGGTAAAAGTCCACGAGCCTTACCAGATGCTCGGCTGGATAGACGAAGACCTGAGGGCCGCGCTGGGGGTGGATGCCGCGGCGGTTTTCCCGTGGAAGACGCTCTTCGGTTTTGCCAATGAGGGCTGGAAGGCGTGGCGCACCGGCGACGGCCTGGAGGTCCTCGTGCCCAGGGACTTCAACACCACCGTGGACGCGCATGGCGACACGCTGATCTATCCCCAAGGCGACACGGCCGCGCCGCCCAGCGGGCGCATGCCCAAGGGCGGGCATTTCTTCGACACCATCATCCGGCAGCCGCCCGTTGACGAGGCCACGCTGAAGCCCGAGGACAACCTTGAGGAGTTCGGCCCCATCGGCGAGGAAGACCTGGCCAGGCTGGAGCAGGGCGCCAAGGCTGCCGCGGCCGGAGGCCATGCTGTCGTGGCCACGCCCGGCGGCATGGCCTTCGGAGACATCGCGCTGGTGCCGGCGCCCTTCTTGAAGCACCCGAAGGGCATCCGCGACATCGAGGAATGGTACGTCTCGACCGTGTTGCGCCGGGACTACCTTCACCAGGTCTTCAGCAAGCAGTTGGAATACGCGCTGGCGAACCTGGAACGCATCCACGCGCGCGCCGGCAACACCATTGACGTGGTCTTCGTCTGCGGCACCGATTTCGGCACGCAGTGCTCGTCGTTCTGTTCCGTGGCGACGTACCGCGAGCTGTATCTGCCTTACTATAAGCAGGTCAACGGCTGGATTCACCGGCACACGGAGTGGAAGACGTTCAAGCATTCCTGCGGCGCGGTCGCGAAGTTCATTCCGGGTTTCATCGAGGCCGGTTTCGACATTCTCAACCCCGTGCAGTGTTCCGCCGCCGGCATGGACCCTGCGCGTCTGAAACAGGAATACGGGAGAGACATCGTCTTCTGGGGCGGAGGCGTGGACACGCAGCAGACGCTGCCGTTCGGCACGCCGGAACAGGTGCGGCGCCAGGTGCTGGAGCGCTGCGAGATTTTCTCGAAGGATGGCGGCTTCATCTTCAACGCAGTCCACAACATCCAGGTCAAGACGCCCGTGCAGAACATCGTGGCCATCTTTGATGCCGTCCGCGAGTTCAACGGGGCCAAAGGAGGGCAAGTCCAATAGGACATATATGATATATAGGACTTATTAAAATAGGATATTGCGAATAGTTAGGCACGTTTCATCCAATATATGGCCATATAGTGGTTAATTGTAAGATTTTCAAAATTAGCACTTGAACTGGCAATGTTCTGTTGTATGATTGTTGCGTTGTTGTTTTGTTGTCCTGTTTTCTTGCAGACTGGAGTTTGCGATGCCCAAGCGGATAATCACTGAACCCATGTTGGGTGCCCGGCTGTTGTTGGAGTGCCTGCACAACGAGGGTGTGCAGCATATCTTCGGCTACCCTGGTGGCGCAACGCTGCCGATCTATGACGCGCTCTACAGCTTCCCGGAACTGAATCATATTCTGGTCCGCCACGAACAGGGCGCGGCGCACATGGCCGACGGCTTCGCGCGCGCCAGCGGCAAAACCGGCGTGTGCATGGCGACCTCAGGCCCCGGCGCGACCAACCTGGTGACGGGCCTCGCCACCGCCCTTATGGACTCGATCCCGATAGTGGCCATCACCGGCCAGGTGAAGCGGGAGATGATCGGCAATGACGCCTTCCAGGAAGCCGATGTCACAGGCATCTGCCGGCCCGTAACCAAGCATTGCTACCTATTGAAGAACGTGAACGATCTGCCGCGCGTGGTCAAGGAAGCCTTCCACATTGCCCACACGGGCCGCCCCGGCCCCGTGTTGATTGACGTGCCGCGCGACATCCAGTCGGATAAGTACGTCGGCCCACTGGACGTGGAAATGGACCTCCCCGGCTACAGGCCCAAGGTGCAGGCCGACCAGCAGCAACTCGAAGCCGCCGCCGAGGCCATCAACTCGGCGGAACGGCCGGTCTTCTACGTGGGCGGCGGGTGCGTGCTCTCGGGCGCGCACCGCGAACTGCGTGCGGCGGCCGAACGGGCCACCGTGCCCGTGACGACCACGCTGATGGCCCTGGGCGTTTTCCCCGCCGGCCATCCGCTGTTCCTGGGCATGCCGGGCATGCACGGGACCTACTGCGCCAACTACGCCATGGACAAGTGCGACGTGATGGTCAGCCTCGGGGCACGCTTCGACGACCGCATCACCGGCAAGGTGGACACCTTCTCGGTCAATTCGCGCAAAATCCACTTCGACATTGACCCGACCTGCATCGGCAAGGTGGTCAAGACGCACTTCCCCGTGGTCGGCGACGTGCGCGAAAGCCTCAAACGCATCTTCAAACACCTGAAGGCCAAGGACCGCCAGCCCTGGCTGGCCGAACTGCAGGAACAGCACGACAAGCATCCGCTGTGGTATCCCGCTGACGGGCTGCGCGCGCAGTATGTGATCGAGCGCATTTCGCACTTCAGCCAGGGGAAGGCCATCGTCACCACGGACGTGGGCCAGCACCAGATGTGGACGGCGCAGTTCTACAAGTTCCTCGAACCCCGGCACTTCCTGACCTCCGGCGGCCTGGGCACGATGGGCTACGGCCTGCCGGCGGCCATAGGCGCGGCGGTGGCCCGGCCGGGCGAGGACGTGTGGTGCATCACCGGCGACGGTTCCATCATGATGAAGATCCAGGAACTGGTCACCGCCCGGCGCCTGAAACATCCCATCCGCATCGCCGTGATGAACAACGGCTGCCTGGGCATGGTGCGGCAGTGGCAGGAGATTTTCTGGCAGGAGCATTACTCGCACACTATGCTCGACGACAGCCCGGATTTTGT
>JBEKKG010000378.1:0-7184 GCA_050010835.1 Planctomycetota bacterium | reverse complement strand
GCGCACCCCGAGGTCCACATGCAGGCGCCCGCAGACCTGCGGCTGGACCAGAGTTGCTGGGCCGTAATCTTGTCTGAGAAGTTGTTGTGGGGCGGCGTCGTGGTGAGCCTTCTTGCAGCAACCGCCTGGTTCGCGATACCAGAGGCACGGGCCTGGTTGAGGCCCCGGCTGGAGCGGACGGCCCTCCGGACCTTGCCGGCGGCGCGGTTGTGCGATGTTGCCGCTGTCTTCATGGTCTATTTCAGTGCCGCGCGGGTGCTGCTCCTGGACCTGCTGCCTGATGGCGAACTGCGGAAGGGAGAGTTGCTGGCCTGGAGCATGCTCATCAACGGGGCCGCCATGTTCCTGGCTCTGACCTTCGGCATATCCCTCGCACGGCAACACGTCCACGGGTTTCACGGTTCGAACGGGGTATGGCCGTTCTGGCGTCTGGATGCGGCCAACCCGCGGCGCAGCCTCTGGCGGGACATAGCTCTCGGCATACTGGCGTATCCCCTGATGTTATGGGCGATGAACCTGGCAGTGTGGGTCAACCGGGAGTTCGTCCAAAGCCTGGATCTCAAGACGGAGTTGCATCCCCTGGTCCCCGAACTGGCTGCGCCGCAGCCTGGCTGGGTGCTGCTGGTTTTTTTCGTGATGGGCACGGTGGGCGCAGCTTTTCTGGAGGAACTGCTCTTTCGCGGGATATTGTATAACGCCCTGCGGCGCTACCTGGGCGCCACCGCGGGGGCGTGTGCGGCGGCCCTGCTCTTTGCGGCGTCTCACCCGGACTGGTCGCAGATACTAGGCCTGTTCCTCCTCGCGCTGGTCCTGACCTGGCTTTACGACTACACCGGCCGGCTGGCGGCCAGCATGACCTTGCACGCCCTCAATAACCTTGTGGCGCTCATTCTGGCGCTCTCCGCACAGCGGCATTCGGGGGGCTGAAAGGGCCACTTACCGGCGCTCCGCAATCAGCAGCTCGGAGGCTGTCGGCCCGTCGCCCTGCAGCACAATGAGTTTTCGTGGCGGCCGTGGCGGCCGTTGGCTCAGCGGTAGCCCACGGCAGGTCATTTCTCAAGGGGCCGCGGCCTTTTCCTCCGCAGCCTCCTTCTTCTTCGCCTGCTTCTCAGGTTCGGACACGAGCACCTGTGCCGCACGGAGCACCCGGCCTTGCCATAGGTATCCGGCGCGCAGTTCCTCCAGCACCGTGTTGGGCTTCTCGCCCTTGGCGGGGTCCGCGGGCCGCAGTGCGACGGCCTCGTGCAGAGTTGGATCGAACGGCTTCCCGGCCTCCGCAACAATGCGCTGAAGCCCGCGCACGGCGAGCGCCTGATTGAGCGAGGTGTCTATCAACCCTAGAGCGTCCTTCAGGCGCTGCGCATCCAGCGTGGGCGCAGCGGCATCCTGGAGCGCCAATTTCAAGCTGTCCAGGATGGGCAGCAGGTCCAGCATGTAGCGGCGCAAGGCCGATTCCTCGGCCCGCTCCAGGTCCTTGGTCGTGCGCGCCTGGTAGTTGAGGAAATCAGCCCGGTTCTGCAAAATGGCCGCGTCCCTTTGCGTCAGGGCGGATTTCAGCTTGTCGCGTTCGGCCACTGTCGTAGCGAGCTTCACGCTGTCCTCCCCTCCCGCTGCCGAGGCACGGCGCACCATGTCCTTGACGGTTGCCTGTTCGGCACGCAGTTCACACAAGTCAGAAGTCTTGGGCAGATTGCCAAAGGCCCGGCGGAAGAAACGCTCCAGGTCCGCGCAAAACGCTTCGGCTTCCTCTGTCAGCGTCACCGCGCCCGCGGGCGCCGGCGCGGGGGCGTCGAGCGGAGTTGGCAGTTCCTGGGGCGGCTCCGCGGCGGGTTTCTGGGCGAGCGGCTGGCCACTCTGTGGCGCCTCAGTCTTGTTCTGGGTTGGCGCGTTGGCCTGTTCCTGGCCTTGGGGCTTGTGCGCAGCCGGTTCTTCGGATTTGTGGTGGTGGATTTTCGTCATGTCAATCTGCCCTGTAAGGAAGAGAACGCCCGCTGATCCGGCACGTTACTCCTCACTGAAAAAATCGCGGATTTTGCCCAGTAGGGGACGTTTTTGCGGCGTGACGCCGGTTTTCTCCAGCGCCGCCAGCTTGCGCAGCAACTCCTCCTGTTCGGGGCTTAGTTGTTTCGGCACTCCAATCACGACGCGCACCAGTTGGTCGCCCTTGCTATAACCGTGGACATCCGGCATGCCGAAGCCGGCCATCTTCAGGAGCCTGCCGGACTGCGTGCCGCGCGGAATGGTGAGGCGGGCGCGGCCCTGCAGCGTGGGGATCTCGAACTCTCCGCCCAGCGCGGCCATGGTGAAGGGGATGGGGACCTGGAGCAGGATGTCATTGCCGCGGCGCACGAAAACTTCATGTTCCCGGACATGCACGAAAATGTACAGGTCGCCGCGCCGCCCGCCGTCGCCGCTCTCGCCCTGGCCCTGCAAGCGGATGCGTGTATTGTCTTCAATGCCTGCGGGGATTCCGACTTCCAGCCGCACCCTCTTGGGCTGCCGCCCTGTGCCGCGGCAGTCCGTGCACGGGGTGGCGACAACCTTGCCGCGCCCGCCGCAGCGCCCGCAGGTGGTGCGCATGACGAAGAAACCCGAGCTGCGCGTCATCACGCCGCTGCCGCGGCAAATGGAGCAAGTCACGGGGCGCGAGCCGGGTTTGGCGCCGGAACCGTGGCAGGTCTCGCAGAGTTCTTCGCGCGTGATCTCGACCGTTTTGGTGATGCCTTGGTAGGCCTGCTCCAGGTCAATCTCGAGGTCGTAACGCAACGAGGCGCCCTGGCCGGCGGCCTCCGCGGCAGCGTGCCCGCCGCCGAACAGGTCGTCGAAGAAGGAGCCGCCGAGTCCCCCGCGGCCGCCGAAGAACTGGTTGAGGATGTCCTCGATGGAAGCGCCGTGGAAGTCCGGTCCGCCGCCGCTCAGGCCCTCGTGGCCAAACTGGTCGTACTGGTGCCGCTTGGCTTCATCCGAAAGGACCGCGTAGGCCTCGGCGATCTCTTTGAAGCGCTCCTCCGCCTCCGCCTTGTTGTTGGGGTTGCGGTCAGGGTGCCATTTCAGGGCAAGCTGCCGGAAGGCGGACTTTATCTCATCCGGGGTGGCGTCGCGCTTGACGCCCAGGATTTCATAGTAGTCTCGTTTTGCTGCTGCCACAGGCATGGCCTTCCCGATTGCGAGACATCTCACACCGTATTGTAATTAGGGGCGTGTCCGCTTCGTATCGCAGCCACGCCCCTCGTAATGCCATCTTTAAGACCGGGGATCCTGCGCCTCGGCTCGCGTCCCAATCCGCAATCCCAGATCCGCGATCCTTAGTGTACCGCCCCGGCCACCAGGTCCTTGCCTTCACCCTCCTCTTTGAACTCGGTAACCATAGTGTCCACAGTCAGCAGCAAGGCGGCGACGGAAGCGGCATTCTGCAGCGCGCTCTTCACCACCTTGGCCGGATCGAGGATGCCGGACTTCACCAGGTCCTCAAACTCGCCGGTCTTGGCGTTGAAGCCGTAGTTGCCCTTGCCTTCTTTGACCAATTCCACAATCACCGAGCCGTCATGCCCGGCGTTGTCCGCGATGGTGCGCGTGGGATGCTCAATGGCCCGGGAAACAATATCGGCGCCGTACTTTTCTTCGCCGCGCAGCTTGCCCTTGGCTTTCTCAATGGCTGCCTGAGCGCGCAGCAAGGCCACGCCGCCGCCGGCCACAACGCCTTCCAGGCTGGCCGCCCTGGCCGCGTTGACCGCGTCGTTGACCCGCTCCTTGGCTTCTTTCATGGCGGTTTCAGTGGGGGCGCCCGCGCGGATGACGGCCACGCCTCCGGCCAGCTTGGCCAGGCGCTCCTGGAGCTTCTCCTTGTCGTAGTCGCTGGTGGTCACTTCGATCTGGTGCTTGAGCTGCGCGACCCGCGCCTGCACGTCGCTCTTCTTCCCCGCGCCCTCGATGATCGTGGTGTTGTCCTTGTCCACGGTTATGCGCTTGGCGCGGCCCAGGTGGGCAAGTTCCACGTTTTCGAGCTTGAGGCCCAGGTCTTCGCTGATGAAGCGCCCGCCGGTCATGGTGGCGACGTCGCCCAGCATGGCCTTGCGCCGGTCGCCGAAGCCGGGGGCCTTGATGGCCACGCACTTCATCAGCCCGCGCAGCTTATTGATGACCAGCGCCGCCAAGGCCTCGCCCTCGATTTCTTCGGCGATGACCAGGAAGGGCTTGCCCGTCTGCACCATCTTCTCCAACAGCGGGATGAACTCGCGCAAGCTGCTGATCTTCTTCTCGTAGATCAGGATGTAGCAATCTTCCAGCTCCGCTTCCATCGTGTCCGCGTTGGTGACGAAGTACGGGGAGATGTAACCGCGGTCGAAGCGCATGCCGTTGACGACTTCCAGTTCCGTCTCGGTGCCCTTGCCTTCCTCGACGGTGACCACGCCGTCTTTGCCGACCTTGTCCATGGCGTCGGCGATCAGCTTCCCGATTTCCTCGTCGTCGCTGGCGGCAATGGTGGCGACGCGCGCAATGTCTTCTTTGCCGGAACACGGCTTGGCCTGCTCGTCAATCGCCGCCACCACGGCCTCGACCGCGGCTTCGATGCCGCGCTTGATGGCCATGGGGTTGTGCCCGACGGTGACAAAGCGCACGCCCTCGCTGAAGATGGCGTGGGCCAGCACCGTGGCGGTGGTGGTGCCGTCGCCCACGACGTCGTTGGTCTTGCTGGCGACCTGGCGCACCATCTGGGCGCCCATGTTCTCGAAGGCGTCCTCCAGCTCGACTTCCTTGGCGACGGTTACGCCGTCGTTGACCACGCCGGGGCCGCCGTAGGATTTCTCGTAGGCCACCCAGCGCCCGCAGGGGCCCATCGTGCATTTCACCACCCGCGTCAGCTTGCCCACGCCCGCCAGAATCTTCTGCCGGGCTTCGTCGGTGTACAACAGTTGCTTAGCCATGTCTCCGTTCTCCGAATGATCTGTGCCTACAGGTACTCCAAGTGACCTTGTGCCCCATGCAGCTTCTGTTTCAGCTTG
The DNA here is from genome assembly GCA_050010835.1 of Planctomycetota bacterium. Lineage (GTDB taxonomy): Bacteria > Planctomycetota > SZUA-567 > H5-PLA8 > H5-PLA8 > JAPLOD01. The sequence continues at coordinate 2,181 of JBEKKG010000378.1, read as the reverse complement.
GAAGGGCTTGTTCGCCGCAAGGCCTCCACAAACTTCTCGCCTTCCTCAATGCTCCGGTCTACTTCTTCGCGGTGGTCGCAGTAATAGGTCAGCGCCGCGTATACGTCAGCCAGCGAAAGGTCGTACTCGCTGGCAATCTCGTCTACGCTCCTGACCATCCGTTCGTGCCAGACCGCTACGTTCTCCACCGTAATGCGGTGCCCCGCAATGCGGGGCTTGCCGCCGCAAACGCCGGGCGTGATCTCAATGTGCGCGTCCAATGTCTTCAACGTATTCACTATCCCAGAGTCCGCCTTAGCCTCCCTACCTCAACTTGCCCGCGACCGACTAGGTTGAACGTTTTGCGGCGAGCATTGCGTCAGCTTGTGCAAAAGCCATTTTGGCGATGTCTTCGCGAGAACCCATACCATGATGCGCAATCATGCCTTGCATTGCGTGTGCCGCGAAGTAATCCCGCAAGGTCATCCCCTGCCCTAGGGAAGCAGAAGGGAAGGCCGGTCCCCCTTTATCGTTGCTTATCACACTTGCAGCTTGCGAAGCCATTCTTAGTCCCCCTTCCTTGAGCGCGCTTCCAACCACCGCTTGAACGACCGTTGGCATTCCCCCGAACGTCTGCCCGCTAGAATGCCCTCCACACTGAGGTCTTCATCCAAATCGGGCCAGTGGATTCCGTAGCCATCGGCGATCAGTTTCCAATTATCCCGTTCCTTGCAAGTCCCGTATTTGAGCCTTGGATACCAATCCAGTGGTACGGAAACTGTGCGTCCATCGTCAAGCTTGACCGTAAGCGTAGTGGCCGTAACATGAACGTCGCGCACCAAGACTTCGGCAACCTCAACGGTTGAAGTATGCATTCCAGCTCTCCAAGAATTGGTCCCGGTGTTCGCTGACGAGCCTCTGGACCTTGCCCACCTCGTGTGCATTAAAACCCTTGGACCACTCGATTTCAACCGTCGGAACCAACCAGAACTTCGCCTTCTTCCGGTCTCGCGTTACGTGAACGTGCGGCCGCTCCTTTCCGTCAACGGAGAAGAAATAGAACCGGTACGGTCCGATGCGCGGGGGAACGGTCGGCATTCTCAACTCAGCTTCGCCAGCACGTCGCTTTCCCGGATGATCAGGCACTCTTCGCCGGAGACCTTCACTTCCGAGCCGGAGTACTTGCCGAAGAGCACCATGTCCCCGACCTTGACCTCCATTGCCGCGCGCTTGCCGTCTTCGAGCAGCTTGCCGGGGCCGGCCGCGAGCACTTCGCCTTTCTGCGGCTTCTCTTTGGCTGTGTCGGGCAACACGATCCCGCCCGCCGTCTTTTCCTCCGCCTCCAGCCTCTTGACCACAATCCGATCATCCAACGGCTGCAAGTCCACCTTCAGCTTCTTTGCATTGGTCGCCATCTGAAACCTTCCTCCGTTCCCTGAAAATCCGCAATCCAAAATCGCCAATCCGCAATCCGAAATCGTTACATGCCCATGCCGCCCATGCCGCCCATCCCACCCATGCCGCCCATCCCACCACCCATGCCCCCGTGTGGATGTCCGTGGCCGCCTGCCGGTTCCTTCTCCTTGATCTTCGCGACCATGCAGTCGCTGGTCAGCAGCAAGCAGGCCACTGAGGAGGCGTTCTGCAAAGCGCACTTGACGACCTTGGCCGGGTCAATGATGCCCGCCTTCACCAGGTCTGTGTATTCGCCTGTTTCCGCGTTGTAGCCGAACGCGCCCTTGCCATTCTTGATCTTGCTGACGGCCAAAGCGCCGTCGGAGCCGGCGTTCTGCGCGATAGTCCGTGCGGGCATTTCGAGCGCCTTGCGCACGATCTCCACGCCCACCTCCGCGCCGTTGCCGACCTTCAGCTTCTCCAGGGCCGCCTGGGCGCGGATCAAGGCCACCCCGCCGCCGGGCACGGTCCCGCTCTCGATGGCCGCGCGCGTGGCATGGAGCGCATCTTCCACGCGGGCCTTCTTTTCCTTCATGGCGCTCTCGGTGGCCGCGCCCACATGGATCTGCGCCACGCCGCTGGCCAGCTTGGCCATGCGTTCCTGGAGCTTCTCCTTGTCGTAATCGCTGGTGGTGATGCTGATTTCCTTCTTGATCTGTTCGATACGGCCTTGGATGGCCTTGGTGTCGCCGGCGCCCTCGATGATCGTGGTGTTGTCGGCGTCAATCTTGATCTTCTTGGCCGTGC
>JBEKKG010000377.1:0-7200 GCA_050010835.1 Planctomycetota bacterium | reverse complement strand
AAACTTGCGCGGTACGCTTCCCAGCCGAGATGGCCCAGCCCCACCGCGAGCAGCACGCCAGCCAGCGCCTTCAGCGTCCAGTGCGGCAGGCTCCGCATGATCGCCACGGCGCCCAGACCGGCGAGCAGGATCATGCCGTGCAGGAAGGTCAGCATGCACCAGGGCGTCTTGTAGGAAATGAGCGAGTACAGCGCCGTCAACCCCAGCGTGTAGAAGCCCAGGAACCGCGCCAGCACAACACTGGACCGTGGCGCAAAGCCGCGGCCGCACAAGGCCGCCACAAAGCCCGCCAGGGCCAAGAGTACAATCAGTGCTTCGGTCCAAACCGGACCGCCCTCCTCTTTGAACCAGAGCAGCCGTGCGAGATAGAATTGCAAAGGGTGATTGTGCAGCGTCTCGCCGCCCGCGCGCTTCAACCAGAAGAGGTATGTCCAGACCGAATCCCGTAGGCCAGCCCAATTCGTGAAGAAGGACGAGAAGAGCACGATTGACACAAGCGCGGCTGCGGTGAGAGCACCGAGGAGAACGCGCAAGGGGGGCAGACCTACCCCTGCCACTGTGCCGCAATCCTCCTGGATTGCGGCCGAAACCCTCTGGGGGAGGGAGGGACGAAGGCGGTTCCAGACGAAGGTGCAGCCCACTGCCGCGAGCATGGCCACGCACGACAGCACAAACGTCTCCTTCGTCGCGTGCATCAAACCCAGGAAAGCCCCCGCCAGCAGCGCCCAACCCAGCTTACGGTTCTGCACGTAACGCCAGGCCGCGCCGATGAAGCCCAGAGTGAAGAACAGCAGCAGCGATTCGTGGATGTAATAGCGATTGTAGAAGACCAGCGCCGGCGAGAGCGCCGTGAACACTCCCGCCAGGATCGTCGCCGGCCAGCCCAGGCCGTCGCAGAGCAGGAAGAGCAGCAGCACGGTCCCTGCGCCGAAAAGCACCGGCACAATGCGGTAAGTAAACTCGCTGGTCGCGGCAAAAGTCCTGTCGCGCGCTGCGCCCAGCCAGGCTGGAAGCAGCGTGGCGTAGTTCAGCGTCGGGCCGTGGAATTCGTTCGGGTCGTAACGATACACGCCTGTTTCGTAGAGCGTGCCGAACTTCACGGCCTGCACAGCCTCATCCACGTGCATCGGCCGCTTCTCCAGCCCGGGCAAACGAAAAGCCAAGGCGCCGGCCGTCACCGCGAGAAGAGCGCAAGCGTAGTAGATGGAACCCTTGAAACCGCAGAGCGGCGCAGATACACGCGGATATGAAGAAGACTGTTCTACCATCTGCCTGCATGCCTAATGGGAGTTATGGGAAGTATGGGAAGTATGAAATGGTACAACACACGCGCGGGCATATCTCTTGTCCCTCGTCCCTAACCCCTCGCCCCTCGCCCCTCGCTACCTGGCGTACTCGATGAAGCGGGCTTCGCGGATCAGCGTGACGCGGACCTCACCGGGGTAGCTGAGTTCCTCCTCGATCTGTTTGGCAATCTCGCGGGCCACCAGCAGGCAGGCGGCGTCATCGAGTTCGTCGGCCTTGGCGAGGACGCGGACTTCGCGGCCGGCCTGGATCGCAAAGGCCTTTTCAATGCCGCGTTTGTAAGTGGCAATCTCCTCCAGCTTCTTCATGCGCTGGATGTATTTCTCGAGGCTCTCGCGCCGGGCGCCCGGGCGCGCCGCGGAGATGGCGTCGGCGACCTGGACCAGGATGGGATAGAGGCTGTGAATCTCAACGTCCCCGTGGTGGCCGCCAATGGACTCACAGACCTCCGGCCTTTCGTCGCACTGCTTGGCGATCTCCATGCCGATCTGCGGGTGGGTGCCTTCGACTTCCTGGTCCAGCGCTTTGCCGCAATCGTGCAGCAGGCCGCAGCGCTTGGCCAACTGGATGTCGAGCTTCAACTCGCCCGCCAGCAGCCCGCAGATGTGGGAGACCTCCTGCGCATGGGCCAGGACGTTCTGACCATAGGAACTGCGGTAGCGCAGGCGGCCGAGCAGAGTGCGCAGGCGCGGATGCAGGTCGTGGCAGCCGAACTGGATGGACACGTCCTTGCCGGTCTTCTCGATAAGTTCCTGGACTTCCTTTTCGGCCTTGGCCACGGACTCTTCGATGCGTGTGGGATGGATGCGGCCGTCCTGGACGAGGTGCTCCATGGCCACGCGGGCGACCTCGCGCCGGACGGGCTCGAAACCCGAGAGGACCACCACGCCCGGGGTATCGTCCACAATGACATCTATGCCTGTGGCCTTTTCGAAAGCGCGGATGTTCCGGCCCTCCTTGCCGATGATGCGGCCCTTCATGTCGTCCGAAGGCAAGTCAATGGTGGCGACGGTGTTCTCAGCCACGGAGTCCGAAGCGACGCGCTGGATGGTGTTGAGGATGAGCTTGCGGGCTTCGAGTTCGGCATTCTCCCTGGCGCGGTTGATGGCCCGCGCGGTAAGCTCGGCCACCTCACTGGCGATATCGCGTTCCACGCGCTGCAGCAGCAGGGCCTTGGCCTGGTCGGGAGTCATGCCGGCGATGGACTGGAGCTTGAGGCGCTCCTCGTCAATCAGCGCAGACATGTCACGATTCTTCTTTTCAGCGTCCTTGAGCTGTTCCTGCCGCTTCTGCTCGAGTTTGACGCTCTCCTGTTCTTTGCGCACCAGGTCCTGCTCGCGGCGTTCGAGGGCCTGGAGTTTGCGGTCAATGAGGTCTTCGCGCTTTTCGAGGCGTTTTTCGGTGTTGCGGCTTTCTTCGAGGAGGTCCTTGAGTTCCTTGTCGAACTCGCGCCGCTCCTTGAGCTGTTCCGCGGCGGCCTCGGCCTTGGTCCGCGCGGCCTCAGTACGCGCCTCGCCCAGCACTCGTTCCTTCAGTACTTCGGCTTCTCTGCGTGCCAGATCCTCGTGAGACTGCTGTTTCTTCTTGGTGAGCAGGGCGCTGACTGCCGCGCCCACAATCAGCCCGACGATTGTTGCAACTACGTATCCCATGGGTTTCAACCCTCTTTGTAGCTCAAGGCAGGCCCGCGCCTGCCGAAGACGCAGGCAGAAGCCCGCGTCCTCATCGAGGGTTTGTCCAACATTTGGAGGCGGTAGGCTGCGGAAGAAGCTAACGGCGCTCCTGCGCCGCAACTCCAGAGGCGTTCAATGCACCAGGCTCGCGGCCTGGTGGACCAGGCAAACGATCTAACTCAAGGCTGCCACAAGGACAATGTTGCCAACCTCTCCAAGACGCTCATCCTTGAAACTCGCCCTGCCGGCCCAGCAAACTTAGTTTTGTGCATTCCGCGGTGCAAGCTCGTCTCTTAACCCAGAGCTCAATACCCGCCAAGATGGCCACTCAGGACCACATCCAGGACTCTAGAAACCAACGTCCAGGACTGCCAAGGGGGAGTGCGCGTTTGCGCACCAAGCCCGGAGAAGAGACTCCTTCTCTTTCAAAAGCCAGCACCACACGCCGTCAGAACGCTGCAAACCTGCTGCTCTGATGCAGATGTGCGGCGTTTTGCATTCCCAGTTGCCCGCCAAACCACGAACAGCGCACAATGCGTCTGCTCGCGTGGCAAGCCCTCTCTTCCTGGATGTTATATTCTTATGTTGAAGCGTCAATGACCTTTTGCAGCAAAATCGCTTGCGGGGTGCATAACCGGACTTGTGCCACGGATATGCCGCCGCAACGCGGCGGCTTATCCGTGCTCCCCGCGGCTGGCACGGATGAGGCCGCGCCGAACAGCCGGCGCGGCCACATCCGTGGCACAAGTCCAGTGATGCACTCTTGCTTGCAGGGACATGTTTTGGCAGGAATGCACAAGAATTATGCTGCGCGCCGTATACAATACCTCCACATTATGATTCTCGTAACGGGCGCAAGCGGCTTTGTCGGCAACCATGTGGTGCGTGCGCTGGTGCAGCGCGGCCAGCCAGTGCGTATCCTGGTGCGCCCCAGCAGCAAGCTGGCATGGCTGAACGGACTCCCCGCGCTGGAGAAGAGCATCGGCGACTTGCGCGACAGGGCCTCGCTGGATGCGGCTGTCAAGGGCTGCGAGGCGCTCTACCACGTGGCGGCCGACTATCGCTTCGATGTTTCCAACCCGGCGGAGGTCTACAAGTCGAACGTGGAAGGCACGCGCAACCTGCTGGAGGCCGCGGGCAACGCGGGCGTCAAGCGCATCGTCTACACCTCGACTGTGGGCTGCGTGGGCTTTCTGAAGGATGGTCTGGCCAACGAGGACACGCCCGTAACGCTGGACATGATGGTGGGCACATACAAGCGCACGAAGTTTCAGGCTGAAGAGGTTGCGCGCCAGTTGGCGCAAGCCGGCCTGCCTGTGGTAATCGTCAACCCCACGACGCCCATTGGGGAATATGACGCCAGGCCCACGCCCACGGGCGCGATGATCCTGCGGTTCCTCAAGCGCCAGATGCCGGCGGTGGTGGACACCGGCCTGAACTTGATTGACGTGCGCGATTGCGCCGCGGGGCACCTGCTGGCCGCGGAACGCGGCCGAGTGGGTGAACGCTATCTGCTTGGTTGCAAGAACTTCACCCTGCTGGAGATCACTCAGGCATTGAGCAGGATTTCGGGTGTCCCCGTGCCACGCTTCCGCCTGCCTTATGCCGTGGCGTATCTGGCCGCCTTCTGCGACACGAAGCTCGCGCTGCTGCGCGGCAAGACCCCGGGCATTTCCCTCGAAGGCGTGCGCATGGCCAAGAAGAGAATGTGGGTGGATTGCGGCAAGGCAGTCAAGGAACTCGGCCTCCCACAGACCCCGCCGGAAGAAGCTCTGGCGCGGGCCGTGGAGTGGTATCGGCAGAATGGGTACGTCAGCTAGGCGGAAAATGCTTGCCGCCTTTTCTGCCGCGGGGTAAAGTTCGGGCATGACCAAGGCTGAGATCATCGAGGAGTTGCCCAAGTTGAGCGCCGAAGACCGCGCGGAAATTAAGGCAAAGCTGGGTGAACTGGCCGGCGATGGCAGGGCCGAGGAAGATGAATTGACCGAAGAGGAGAGACACCTGCTGGATGAGCGGCTTGACGAGTGCGAGCGCAACCCGTCCAGCTTCGTGCCCTGGGAACAGGCCAAGGCCGAGATCATGGCGAGTCCCAAGAAATGAGGTGAGCACATGATCGAACAGATCAGTATACGCAACTTCAAGAGCCTAGCCAAGGTGGACCTGAAACTGGGCCGCTTGAACTTGTTCATCGGCACGAACGCCAGTGGCAAGTCGAACTTCCTCGATGCTCTCCGCGTGTTGCAGGGCATCGGCTACGGCTTCACTTTCAATGAAATTTTGGATGGCAAGCCGAAGAGTGCGGCGAGCGAAGTGTGGGAACCTATTCGCGGCGGCAGCGCGATGGCCGGATTTAGCGGGACCGGACGCGAGAAGGATATCGTGTTTCATGTGTCGGTGCGCTCGGAACCTAAGGACAAGCCCTGGAATTGGGACTACTGTATTAGCTTCGCGGCGCCCGAGGGCCAATTGCGCGTGGAGTACCTGGAGGCCGACACCACGACCATCTATTCTTCCGCAGAAGTAGAGAACTGCAGGACACACCCTTACTTTACGGTGCGGTACTATAAAGGTCAGAAGGGACGGCAGCCACACTTAGATTTCGAGAAGAACAAGCCCGTCTTGGGCCAGATGGCGCGTGGGGGCAATGGCAAGTGGACCAAGTCTCACGCCGAATCCGCTGAGCGGGTGGCAAGGGAGCTGGTGAACATGCAGCGCATTGACCCGTCGCCGCTCTCGCTGCGCGGGTATTCGCAAGCGCAGACTATCCCGCGCATGGGCGAACGAGGAGAAAACTTCGCAGCCCTGATCAAAACTATCTGCGCGGATGAGAAGGCGAAGAGCGCATACTTGAGCTGGCTCAAAGAACTGCGTCCGGCGGAGGTTGACGACGTAGGCACGCTGAGCGGCGCCGTCGGCGAACCGATGTTCATGCTGAAGGAAGGAGGGCAACAGTACCCCGCGCCCGTGTTGTCGGACGGCACGTTGCGCTTTGCCGCGATCACAGCCGCATTCTTTCAACCGGACATGCCTGGGATTTTGACCATAGAGGAAGTCGAGAACGGCATCCACGCCAGCCGCCTGCGTTTGCTGGTCGAGATGCTGCGCAGCCGCGCCGCGGCAGGCCAGACACAAATCATTGCGACAACGCATTCGCCCATCGTCCTGGCTTGGCTCAAGCCCGAGGAGTACGCCACGACCTTCTTCTGTAAACGGGACGAGGCCACTGGCGAATCGAAGATTTGTCCCTTGACCGAAATCCCGCATTTCATGGAAGTCGTGCAGAAGCAGCCAATCAGCGACCTCTTTGCCGAGGGCTGGCTGGAGACGGCGCTATGAGTTTCAGCGTGCTGATCATACCGGAAGACCCCACTCACAATGGTTATATCCTCAAGCCGCTGGTAGAGCGGATGATGCGTGAGTTGGGCAAGCCCCAAGCGCGCGTGAAGGTCTTGGAGAATCCGAAGCTGAACGGCTACGACGATGCTTTGCGCGCCATCGAGGAAGACTTGCCGTTGCGCTACAAGCATTTTGACTTGTGGCTGTTCCTGCCTGACGCCGACAAAGCCAAGAACCTGGCTGGCCTGGAAAGGGAACTTGAGGCGCAAGGGATTTGCCTGCGTTGCTGCGCCGCGAAACCGGAAGTGGAAGCCTGGCTGCTGGCAGGGCATCGGGAGAAACTGAACCTTGATTGGAAACATGTGCGGAAGCATGCCAGGCTAAAGGAAATGGTCTTTGCCACTTTCCTTGAGAAATATGGAGACGCACGGGCCCCTGGAGGTGGACGCTCAGCCCTTATGGAGGCCACGCTTCGCGGCTATGACGGTCTGTTGACGGCCTGCGACGAACTCAAAGGATTGCAGGAGCGGCTGAAGCAGTTGCCGGCTTTGAGCGGCCAGCCGTAGGAGGGGATCTGTAGTTCGTCCTATTCCTTCGGATTTCCTCACACCCCCGCCGGGTGCGCCTCCAGAAACTCCGCGTGCCGCGCGCGCCCCGTGGCCCGCAGACGCTGGCAGTAGCTCGCCAGCGCGCCGCGTGTGTGATACGGACCGCCTTCGTGCATGACGGTCCAGAGCGGGTCCAGGCCTGAGCGGCCGGTGCGCAGCATCGCCGCTGTCCATTCCTCAATGAGCGCCTGGCCGTGGTCGGCAAGCTGGGGCTGGGAGCCGGCGAGGTCGTGCAATTCATGCGGATCGCTGGCGAGGTTGAAGAGCATCCGCAGCGG
>JBEKKG010000376.1:0-9594 GCA_050010835.1 Planctomycetota bacterium | reverse complement strand
ATGTCCGCGAGCAGCAGCAGAAGGGGGTTGTCCGCCGGCACCGATTCGTAGGGATGCCCGGCGGCGTGCGAAAGATGATGCGCGGCGATCTCGCCGAAGCCCGCTGCGCCAGCCGCCAGGATTTCCTCCGCGGTCTTTGCGAAGCGGCTCGTGCTGCGGAACTGGGCGCGCTGCACGCACCCACGGCTGTCGATCTCGTGACCGAGGACCTGAGTTTGCCGGCGCGGTTCACCTCCCCGCTCAATCCGCCGGTGCTGCATGCGAATCTGGCCGCATTCGAACGGCTGCTGGCGCATAACCGCAAAGCCAGCATCGCGTGGGCGCACGCCGGCTCGGACCCGCTGGGCAATTGGACGCCGGCCCTGAGCCGCGAACTGCTGGGCAAGCATCCCAACCTGTACATGAGCGTGCGCATCCCACCGGGACCTGGGCCGGGCGGAATGAGGCCGCCGGGGCCGGGCCCGGCCGGCGCGCGGCCGAGTTTAATCATCAGTCCCAACGGAGAGGTAAACCCCGAATGGCTGGGACTGCTCAAGGACTTTCCCGACCGCTTCGTGATCGGCAGCGATCAGTTCATGGCGCCGCCGGAGTTGACCGGTGAGGGCTATGGAATCCAGGCCGCCAAGAAGTCCGCGCTGGGCGCTCCCGCGGTGCGCGAACGCACGCGGAAACTTCTCGCCAGTCTGCCTGCGGACGTGGCGCGAAAGATCGCCTATGAAAACGCGCAACACCTGTACAAATTGGGGCCGTGAGCTTGCTCGCACCTGGTCCCTGCGTGCAGTTCAATCAAAAATCTAAAATCGAAAATCGAAAATGCGCTCACTTCTTCTTGTGCTTATCGCAGTACTCCGGCATCAGTTCTCTGACTTTGGCTTCCATCTCCTGGTCGCTGATGGCCGTGAGGCGATGGTGGACTTCGTACTGGTCCATGGCCCAGCGCGCGACCTTGTGGCATTTGATCTTGTTGATGCGGTGCTCGCCGCTGAGGCCCAGGAAGTCGTTGACCCAGAGGGTCACGCCGTCCGCGCCGCTCTTATCCGTGATCGCCACCCGCGGCGGGCGGCCGAGCAGTTTCTTGGTATCGAAGATGTTGTAGATGCGCTCGTCCTGCCGCAGGCCGCCGGCATGGATGCCCGCCGCGGTGGTATTGAAGGCCCTGCCGACAAAGGGGTAATTGTCGGGGATGGGCAGGCCGATGGAACGCATGTAGTCGGCCAGTTCCGTGATTACGGTCGTGTCTATCCCGCACATGCGCCCCTTCAAAGCAATGTACTCGAAGATGGCCGCTTCCAGCGGCGGGTTGCCGGTGCGCTCGCCGAAACCGAAGAGCGTGGCGTTGACCGCGTCGCAGCCGTAGATCCAGGCCGTGCCGGCATTGACGTGGACCTTATGGAAGTCGTTGTGGCCGTGCCATTCCAGGCAGTTGGCGGGCACGCCGCACTCATGCATGAGCTTGTAGATGAGTTTGGGCACGCTGCGCGGCAAGGCGGTGCTGGGGTAGCTCAGCCCAAAGCCCATCGTGTCGCAGAGGCGGATCTTGGCCCGCATCTGCTCGGGCACCTGGCTGCTCATTTCCATCAGCCGGTCCGCAAAGGGCAGGATGAAGCCTTCGATCTCGGAGCGGGTGACGTCCTCAAGGTGGCAGCGGGGCCGCACGCCGGCCTCGAACGCGGCCGCGACGACCTCGCAGTAACTATCCATGCACGCCTTGCGGCTCTTGAATTTCAGCTTGTTGAAGATGTGGTAGTCGGAACTGCTGGTGAGTATGCCGGTTTCCTTGAGGCTGGCTTCTTTGACCAGGCGGAAATCGCCTTTGACCGCGCGGATCCAACCCGTGCACTCCGGATACCTGTGGCCCAAGGCGCGGCAGCGGTCCAGCGTGTCGCGGTCATTCTTGGTGTACAGGAAGAATTCCGTCTGGCGGATCACGCCGTGGGAGCCGCCCAGTTTGGCCATCAGATCGTAAATGTGGACCATCTGGTCGCTGGTGTAGGGCGGGCGCGCCTGCTGGCCGTCGCGGAAAGTGGTATCGGTCAGGAAGATGTCGCGCGTCTCGACCGAACGGGGGTCGAACTCCACCAGTTGGCCGTCAATGCGCTCGATGATGGGACCCTCAAAGCGGATCAGGGGCGGCAGGCTGTAGTCGAAAATCTCCTCCAGCAAATCGGGCTCCGTGCCATCCACCAGAGGATGCACCTTGGTATTCGCACTCATCTTCTCTCTTCCTTTGTTTGTTGGTAACCGTTCAGTCTCCGAGCCGCGCTATGGGACACATGGGAAGAATGGGAGTAATGGAACTGCCCCCTTACGCTCGCGGCTCGAGCTGAACTTTTGCTTTCCCCGCGTCTCCGCGTCTTTATTGTACTAGACTGCCACGCCCTGCTCCTGGCAAACCTTGGCCAGGAACTCGATGGCTCCGCCCACCGTCGTGACCGCCAGCGCGGCCTCTTCATCCAGTTCGATCCCAAATTCCTCTTCGAACCCAGCCACCAGCTCGATTGACTGCACGCTCTTCGCGCCCAGATCGAAGGCGAAGTTGTGCTCAGCCTTGATGCGTGCCGCGTCTATCCCCAGCACTCGCGACACCACGGCTTTCACCCGCTGTTCCATGCTTGCCATGCAGTTTTCCCCCACTGTGGTCCTCAAACACCCACACCCAGTCTACCGGCTCGTCCAGCAGGTTTGAATCCGTGGAAAGTACGGATTTCAAAACACGTTTATCAGAAAAAAGTACGAAGTCAAACGCATGATGACAGGGCTGGTCCACAAAGCGGCCCAGCCAGAACCAAACATAGGGACCGCCAAGCTGGTGTATCCTATGATGGAACAGACCGGACCTGGAGGAGCGCGATCATGAAACCCTGCAAGATAAGCGGCTGCTGGCTGGGCGTGGCGGCGCTGGCCCTGTTGGCGGCCGGGTTGCCGGCATGGGCTGAGGAAACGCCGCATCCCGAACAGGCCAAGAAACAGGGGAAAACCGGCTCCCGCATGGTGGGCGTATCCTCCATCTGCCATCCCGACGGGCGAACCATCCCGGAGACGGAGAAACTGATTGACGCGGCGGCGCTGGACAAGCCGGACCTGATCCTGCTCACCGAAGGCTGCATGCAGAATTCGTCCCGCTCGGCCACCCGCCAAGAGAAGGACGACAAATCCGACCCGCTGCCCCAGCCCGGCCCCATCACCCAGTTTCTCTCCCGCAAGGCGCAACAGTACCACACCTACATCTTTGCCAGCTACTGGCGCAAGGCGGAGAAAGGGCCGGGCCGCTACAACAGCGCCGTCTTGTTCGACCGGGAGGGGAAGGTCCTGGGCTATTACGACAAGACGTTTCCCACCATCGGCGAGATTGAGGACGGCGTCATTCCCGGCCGCGGCGCCGTCGTCTTCGACACCGATTTCGGCCGCATCGGGGCCATGATCTGCTTCGACTTCAACTTCATGGAACTCCTGGCCGAGTACAAGAAGCTGGGGGCCGAGCTGATCTGCTTCCTGTCGAACTATCGGGCCGGAAAGCTGATCCCCGCGGCCGCCCTGCGGAACCAGTGCTTCATTGCCAGCGCGGTACCCGGCGAGAACGGGGTGATCGTGGATCCGTTGGGGCGGACCCTGGCCGAGTCGAGCGCTTACGGGAAGATCATCTTTGCCCGGATCAATCTCGACAGCTGCGTGGTCCACATTGACTTCAACATTGACCGCGTGCGGCGCATGAAGGAAAAGTACGGGCCCTACGTGCAGGTGGAGACGGCCAGCCCCGAGGCCGTGTACTTCCTGACGTCGCTGCATCCGGAAAAGACGATTGGCGAGATGATCAAGGAGTTCGAGGTGGAAACGCTGGACGCGTACCTGGAGCGCGCGCGCAACATGCGCAAACAGTACTTGCCGGGCGGCAGGTGAAGGCCCAGTTGACATATTGATGCGCAGGGGATATGCTTCTGTGCATGAGGACGACGATAAACCTTGAAGACTCTCTCTTGCACCGCGCCAAGGAGGAGGCGGCCAGGCGAAAGCGGACTCTGACCTCCTTGGTAGAAGACGCCTTGCGCGAAGCACTGAATCGGCCGGGGCGGAAAGGAAGCCGAAGCCGGGTAAGGCTGCCTGTATCGGAGCAACCGCCTGGGATTCTCCCCGGGGTTGATTTGGGCGACTCGGCAGCCCTGTTGGAGCTGATGGAAGAGGACAATGGTGCTGCCCGACGTTAACATTCTGGTTTACGCATTCCGCCCTGAATGCCCCCGGCACGCGGACTATCGGCGCTGGCTGGAGGACCAGGTAAACGGGAGCGCAGCATACGGGCTTTCAGATTTGGTGCTGAGCGGCTTCGTCAGGGTGGTCACTCATCCGCGTGTATTCCTGCATCCAGACCCTGTCGAGAAGGCGCTGGCTTTTGCGGCTGCGCTGCGCGACCGGCCGCAGTGCGTTCGCCTTGTCACTGGGGAGAGACATTGGGGTATCTTCGCGGACCTCTGCAAGCAGGCCCAAGCCAAAGGCAATCTCGTGCCGGATGCCTTCATCGCTGCGCTTGCAATTGAGCATGGGTGCGAACTGATCACTGCGGACCGTGATTACGCGCGCTTTCCAGGACTGCATTGGCGGCATCCGTTGGATACGTAGGAGCACTTGGGACTTCAGGGGCGTGGGCTGGGTTGCCGGCCATCCGTCGTTCACTATCGAGTGTTCTTTCCACGATTTCTCTGAAACAGTTCTATTGCGCATAGGCTTTAATGTCCCGTTCTCTGTAGATGTACCGGTCAAACTCCGGAAGGCTTGCGCGCATGTGTTGAATCAGCCAGGAACCACCGAAGGTAATAGAAGCCTCGTGTGACGCATAGACCATCCAACCCATGTCATCCACAGTCCAGAATCCCTCTGCGCCGGTGTAGGTGAACCCAACCAGAGCAACATCGAGTTCGTAACCGTCTCCCCATTCTCGGAGTTCTAGAATCCGGCTGATACCGCGGCCCACCATTGCGCGTTGAAGATTCAGATACGCGTCTGGAGCCTTCATTGCCACAACGTGCAAGGTCACATTCTCAGGGGCACCAGGCAAATCTGTGTACCCACCATACCAATGGCCCCATTTGGCCGCGAAAGCCATGGCAAAGTGAAGGTGTTCGGTCTTGGTAAGCACTCTCTTGAACGGTAACACGGGGATTCGTGCGCATTGCTCGATGGAAACCGTGGCGACAAACTGCCGGAATGCTGATCGCTCCTCCGCAATCGCTTCCCGCGCAATCTTGTTCTCGAAACGACTGAAGTCATCCTCTGCCGTGTCACCTGCAAGGCACAGATACGTGCGTGCCTCGTCCAACGAGTGGAAGTCAGTGGCGGCGAAACCCTCGACCTCATGGAGGATCGCATTGAGCACGATGTGCCGGGGAAAGACGCGGAACGCATCATCCGTCGCGCCTTGCCAACCGTCATGGCTTTTCGCGACCTGAATAAGTCCGGCGTTACAGAGGTCTGCGCACCTAGCACGCCATTTCGCGATGCCATCAATACAAAAACTGCGCACGGCATTGTGCAACAGTGCAACAGGGTCCATGGCCGTGCGAACCCCCCTTGGTCCCTGTTCCTACAAAGTAAACCGAATGAACCGGGACAGAATGAACCGGGACAGACTACGCACGCGTACGCCTTCTCTCCGACCAGTAATTGAGAAAAGCCCCTGGTGACAGGGCCCTTGGCAACCCCACACCGCCCCCCCGCACCAGCGGAATTCTACCCGGCGCTGGGACTGTATCAAGTGGGAACTTTCTAATGCAACATCACCTGCCCCCCCGTGACAGGCATCGCCTGGCCTGTCTCGTATTGCTGCTCCATCAGGTAATAAATGGCCTTCATCACGTCGGGCGCGGTGCAGCCGCGGCCCATCGGCACTTTGGATTCATAAGCCTTCCGCACCTCGGCAATCGTCTTCGCGCCCGGGACCTTCCCCGTCCGCAGATACTGCACGAACAACCCGTTCTGCGGGTCGGACCAGAGCGGCCCATCGAAAAAATTGCCCGGACAGATGGCGTTGACCTTGATGCCGTCCTCAACCAGTTCCAGCGCGAAGGACTGCGTCAGTCCCACGCCGCCGAATTTGCTGCCGGCGTAAGCGGAGTTCTTATTCGAGCCTACCAAACCGGACTTTGAATTGATTTGGATAATGTCGCTCCAGTAATCCGGCTTGGCGTGATGCTGGAGCGCCAGCACCGGCGCGGCCTGCTGCACGCACAGGAAGTAACCCTTGTAGTTCACGGCGGTGACGAAATCGAAGTCCTTCGCGCTCTGCGTCTTGACGCTTTCGGCCTTCAGAACGCCGGCATTGGAGACCAGCAAATCGAAACCGCCGTGGGTCCGGATAACCTGGTGCAACGCCTCGGCGATGGAGGCGCCGTCGCTCACGTTCATGGCCAGGCCCAGCGCGCGGCCCGGGCCGGCCGTGGCGGCGATGCCGGCGGCGGCTTTTTTCACGCCCTCAAGGTTGACGTCCGTGAGCACCACGCTGGCGCCTTGCCTGGCCAGGTCCTGGGCGA
Organism: Planctomycetota bacterium; assembly: GCA_050010835.1. Classification (GTDB taxonomy): domain Bacteria; phylum Planctomycetota; class SZUA-567; order H5-PLA8; family H5-PLA8; genus JAPLOD01. The sequence goes on along the minus strand of JBEKKG010000376.1, from coordinate 3,073 downwards.
TCTCCAGCCCGAAGCCCTGGGCCGCGCCGGTGACGACCGCCACCTTGCCCGCGGCGCGGCCTTTCGCGCCCGCGGCGGCGGCCACTTTCTTGCGGTAGGACTCCACTTCCCAACCCTCGATGAAGTCCCTGTCCGCGGCCGTCATGTAGTTGATGCCGCCGAGTTTGTGGGCGCCGGCCATGACTTCCACCGAGTAAGCGTACATCTGCCGCACCGTGTCGGCGGCGGCAATGTCATCGCCCGCTGCAAACATGCCCAAGCCCTTCACCAAAATCATGTGGGGCGGAAAGCGCGTCGCAGCCACATGCGCCGCGATGGCCTGGCGCAGGCGCGCGATCAGGCTCTCGGGTTTCTCGTCCGCGGCGGCCTCAAACCACAGCGGGAAGGAGTTGCAGTAGACGATCTGGTCGGGCGAAAGCGGCCCGCCGGCGGCAAGTTGCTTTCCGTCGGGCGCGCCCACCAGCGACAGGAGGATGTCCGAATCGTCGAAACAGACCGCTTTCAATCTTTCGCCCGTGGCCAGGAGCGCCCGCAAAATGGGGCCGAGCGTGTCCGTGAGCGCACGGGAATCGCTGGGGCTGAGCCGGCTGACGCGCCCGAAAGCCTCGCGCCGTGATTCGCCTGTGACCACGAAGCCGTGGCTTTGCAGCATGACCGCGGCGGGGCGCGCGCGGCCGGTGCGCTGCGGATACTCCTTGAGCGCCTTGCGGACGAAGTTGGCGAGGATGAAGCCCGGCGTGACCCAGGGAATCCACAAGACCTGGTCGCCGAGCATCTCGCGGCAGAGCGCCTCGCCTTGCGTGCAGCAGGCCAGCATGTTCGGCAGCGTGGGGTGCGTGTGGAGGACGAATTGCCCCGGCATCAGATTGTGCAGCGCCGCTTCGACGGACGGCCGCTGGCCCTTCTCCGGATGCACGCGCGCGGCCAGAATGGCCTGCTTGAAAGCTTCCTCGGCACGGACGTGGGCCGGCAGCGCGTCCAGGTCCGCGCGTTCCAGCTCGACAAAGCCTTCCGCGTCCACGGTCGCCAGCGGCTTGCCGCTGCCTTTCACGAACAGCCGGCCGCCGAGCTTGACCGAGGTGTTCCCGCCGCCGGCAATGACGAAATCTGGGTCTGAGCCGTAGTAGCGCGAAATCCCGACCAGTTTTTCAATCGGGCCGTCACTGGGCTTGAATGTGGGCCACTCGAGTTGTGCTGTCATCTTTTTTTACCGCGGGCGTCCCGCCCGCTTCTCCTCTTGTCTTCTTCTGGCACTCAACCTTCCAAGTACCGTTTCACCACCGCGGCGCCCAGCTTGCGGAACGCGCCGATGCGTTCCTCCGCGTCCTTGTATGCAGGGTTGGGCCGCCCTTGCTTATCCACAAAACCACATTCCCCGTGCAGGCACAAGAACTGGTGCGCTGCCACGACGCAGGCGCCTTCCCACAGGATCTCCTTGACTTCCGCCGGGACCGCCGCGCCGCCCGCGCAGGCCGGTTCAAGCGCCACCAGGTCCAGCGTGTTGTGTTCGGTCCCTGCTGTGACAGCCAGCCCCGCCGCGCGCAGAGCGCTCACGTACCGCGCCAGCACGTCCGGTTTGTTGCGCAGCGTGATGAACTCGACACAGGTCAGGCCCCAGGGCTTGAGGTTGCCGATCAGTTTTTCCGGAGACTCCTCGAACGGTGAGACCGGCGCCGCGCCGTCAGCGACCACGGGATAGCAGGGGATGCCGCCCAATTCGAGAATCAGCCTACGCGCCTCCTCGAAGTTCACGAACTGCTCTTCGACGAACGCGGGCTTGCCGGCCTTCATCAGGTGCGCACGGATGTCGTTCTGGACCTTGACCGGGTCCAGGGGAGACTGACACCAATCCCGACTGCGGTCGGGATTGGCTGTCTGTCCCCGCTGGCCGAGGATGGCTGCGAGTTTATCGAGCCGCTGGCCGGGCTGCACTTTCTCGAAGAGCACTTCCTGGAAGGCCTGCGCCGCGTGCCGCTCCTGCGGATAGACCGTGGCCCTGTCGCAGCCGTGGCGCGCCACAATGCGGCCAATCACGGCCTGCAAGTCCAGCGCCGCCGTGACGCCGTGGGCCGAGAAGGCCCGTTCCATGCGGCGGATCATCTCGGCCATGCGCGCGGTGTCGTTGCGGCGGATGATCTGCATGAGCTGCGCCGCTTCGCTGCTCAGGTCCCCGAAGCGCGTGATGCCTTTGCCGCAGATGTACAGTTTGCCCGGATTGCCCGGATCGTTGAGTTTTGCCCCGGTGCGCCGCAGCTCATCAATCATGGCGATGATCTCCAGGCCGAAGAGCGGGAAGATGCCCCGCTGCCGCGCCTGCGCAATGAACTCGCCATAGACGGTGAAGTCGTAGTAGTTGCTTACGCCCAGGACTTTGACGTTCTCGCGCGCGGCCAATGCCGCAGCCTGGGCCACGCTCTCAAACGCCGAGAAGTTAGGCGGCAGATGGATATGGGTGTTGTTTTTGAGCGCAGGAGCAGCCGCGCCGGCATTTGCCGCGGCGCGGATGTCAGCGGGCGTGGCGATGCCTCGCAATTCCGCCAATAATTGACCCACAGTTCTCTTTGTCGTCATCCTTTAAGCCCGCGCCTCGGCGGTTGCTGTTCAATCCAAAATCCAAAATGGTCACAGCCATCCCGCGGCCTGGCCCAACAACCGGCAGAACTCGACGTAGTTCGGCCACGCCACGTCCGGCGGAATCCCGTGGTCGCAGCCCGGGATGTAACCGCCCGCGCGCAACACGGGGGCCAGCCGTTCGATCTCCGCGCGCAACTGCTGGCCGCCGGCGGCCATCTGGCGCTTGTCCACGCCCCCGCGGTAAGCCATAGCCGTGCCAAACTGCCGGCGATACCGGGGCAGGTCGTTGCCCGCGGCCACTTCCAGCGGCGAATTGCAGTTGAAGCCCGCCTCGCTCCACAGGGGAATCAGTTGCCCCGCGTAGCCGTCGGAATCAACTTCGAGCACCTGCACGCCCGCCTGCCTGCACAGCCGCGCCCAACGCTGCCAGCAGGGCAGCAGGAACCGCCGGCACATCGCCGGGCTGATGAAGGAATGTTCTTTGTAAGCGATGTCTTCA
>JBEKKG010000375.1:0-7205 GCA_050010835.1 Planctomycetota bacterium | reverse complement strand
ACATGAGCAAGACCACTGACGCGTACGAAATTGCCTATGCCCGTTTCGTCAAAGGCAAGCCGAGGATGGAGAACCTGCTGCGGGAGGAGGAGCAACGGCTCAAGCTGGCCGCCTGCTTGCGCGAGATCAGGGAGAACGCCGGCCTCTCTCAGACAGAGCTGGCCAAGAGGATAGGCACGACAGGGTCCGTCATCTCCCGTTTGGAAGACCCTGATTACGAGGGCCATTCGCTCAAGACCCTGCAGCGGATTGTCTCCGCGCTCGGGATGGGGTTGGAGTTGACCCTGGTGCAGGGCTGCGGGAGAACACGCCGCACCAAGGCCGTCGTGCTGGCCGCCGTGCCCGCCCACGCCAGGCGCGCGGCAGTCTAGGAAAGCCGCAACTCCAGAACATTTCGAGAGCGTCCCTGAAACTCTGTCAAGGAAATACGTGCGCGTCCCCAGAACCAAGTAAGGCTGTCATTCGCTCTCCCCGCGTCACCGCGTCCCCGTGTCCCCGTGTCCCCGTGTCTCCGCGTCTGGCAGGCCTTTTGGTTGTGGCTCAGCCGAGCTGTGTTCTCTGCGTCCCTGCGGTGAATAATGCGGGCTAATGCCTCCTTGCGTGCGCCCGCACCTCATCGGCGCCCAGCGCGCGTCCGTAGAGCTTCACTTCGTCCAGCAGCCCGGCGAAGTGGGCGGCGTGTCCCAGCTCATAGTTGCCCAGGCAGAGATGGAAGTCGTTGGGCTTGATCTCGCCAGGCCGCTCCAGGACGCCGCGTTCCTCGCCGTCCATGTAGATGCGCATCATTTTGCCATCGAACGTCCCGGCGAGGTGCACCCACCTGCCCACCGGCAGCGCCAGGCTGGCCTTAAGGTGGTGGCTCCAGTCGGTCAGCGGTATTGCAAAACAGGGCTTCCCTTCCTGGAGTCCCATGCGATACCCGCTGGCAGCGCCGCCGCCGAAGATGCGGTTCACAAACCATTTGTCGTCTTGTCTGGGCGTGTCGGTCTTGACCCAGCATTCAAGCGTCAGCGCGGCGGCGGGCGAGAGCAGACGGTGGTTCTCAACGAGGACGCAGCCGCCGTTGCACACCAGGGCGCTGCCGCGAATGCCCTTGGCCCGCTCCGCATCGCAGAGTTTTCCGCCCAGCCTGTGGCCGGAATGGTCGAGGGCTACGGGAAACCCCGGCTCCTCGTCAAAGGTCCACCAGCCGAGCAGTCCTTCTTCCGGCGGGTCGGGCGGCAGGACTTTTCTTGAGACCAGCTTGCGCACCTCTTCAACCTGCTGCGTGTGGGTCTTGTAGGCCGTGTCGTAGGGCCCCAGGCCGATATCCTCCGGGATAAGGTCCACGTGCGGCTCCGGCGCAGTGGAGAAGACCTTGCGCACCGCATCCAGGTAGCCGAAACCGAATTCCCGGTACGGCGCGATGTAGTGCCCTTCGCCCCACTCATTCCAGTTGTCGAGCAGCAGCAGCCGGCTGCCGAGTTCCTGGGGCGGGAGCGCGGTTATGAAGTCCTTGGCCTTGCGCAGCAGTGTCTCGTATTCCCGCGGCGGAATCTTCCAGATGCTGCCTTCGTCGCTCCAGCCGCTCCAGGCCTGCGAGACGGTTACCACCTGCGGGAGGATGCGCAGGCCCTGCGTCTTCTGGATGTACTGCATTTGGGTTTGTATGGCCTGCTCGGGCGTCGGGTTGTTCTGAATGTGCCAGCAGTAGGCGAAGGTGTAGTCGAGGCCGAGCTGCTTCATGAGCTTCAGGGCCTTGGGATCCAGGCCGCGGTACTCGCCCAGGATATACAGCCCGGCGAAGCCGTTCTCCCGGCACGCCTGCCGCATCTTCTCCAAGGCTTGGACCACGTTTTCCGCGCTGCACAGGTCCTGCACGAGGAACTCAGGCCGGTAGATGAAGAGCAGCGGCTTGTTGTCAACTTTCAGGTAGCTGGGATGCTTGAAGTAGTTCTCCATCCAGAAGGGCAGCAGGTTGGCCAGCAGGTCTTTCTCGTCGCTGACGCCGGCCTTGCCGCGGTTCTGATTCTCCCACATGATGGTGAACTTCATCTTGTCCACAAACTTGGATTTGAAGAGCGCGTCATGGATGGCGCTGCTGAACTGCGTCTGCACCGGCCCGCCCTGGCTGGTCCTGTACCAGCAGTAGATGAAAAAGGAGACGCCGTGCTCAACCGCCCATTTGGTCTCCCAGTCGGAAACTTCCGGGTTCTCCTGCGCGTACAGCCCCAACGCGGGCGTGCGCTCGGGATGCTTGCGCAGGTTCGCCCACATGTTGGGCTTGTCGGCCTCCCAGAGCGGGCAATGATGCGCGCCGACGAGGACCGTCGTTGGCGCCGGGATCGGCTCGGGGATATACGGCAGTTTGCGGACCTCAACCGGCGGAAGAAACAGCATCGGCAGCGCAGCCGTGGCCACGCTTTTTCCTCCGGCGCGGACTTCCAGGCGCAGCTCGCCTTGTGTTGCTTCCTCCGCTTCAACTTCCCATAAGACCTTCTTCTCTTCTGCACCCTCGATGCGCAGGGCGGTGTCCGCGTCGCGCATTTCGCCGAATTGCGCGCCCGCAATTTTGGCAAATTGCGGGACTCCAACTGTTTTGATGCCCTTGGGCAGAATGAGCCGTGCCTGCACGTCCAGAGCGGCGTCCCCGAGGTTCTCGATTACAGCCGCGATTGGCGCCGGCCGGCGCGCTCTGCTGATCGGCTCTTCGGGAAGGAAACTGTGCACTCGGACCTGGCTGCCGGCCGTCTTTTCCATGTTTGCCTCCGTTGCGCCACACCCTAGACCAGCCATACAAGCCAGCAGCCAAGCCAGTGTCGCGCGCGCCGCGATTTCAGTGTACATGGACAGGGTTCCTAATCCCACAACCACTTCTTACCACAGAGACACAGAGTGCCTTGCGCCGGTTATCTACGAGGCCATGCGGAAATGCAACATGCTCTCTGTGGCGCGATGCAGTTTGGGATTGAGGTAACGAGATACGTCATGGGTAAGGGCTTTGAACCAGCGGCGCGCACAATAATGCCGGGCAGAACGGCAGAGGGTTCGATTGGCGTGCAATTGCAGGTTAAACAAACTGATCCGACGTTCCACGCGGCCACGGTTCACTCTGACAAACGCGCGGGTGCGGGATGGCAAGGGCTGGCGCGAGTTCTTCCGCGTCATGGCCACAACTGCAATCTGCTGTTCGCGCAATTCAAGATCACGGCTGCGCCCCGGGGTGTAGGCGTTGTCCCCCAGCAAACGGCCGCGAAAGCTCGTATACAGCAGAGCGTAGAGTCCCTGGACATCATGCCTATTGCCGGCCACATGGGTCATGCAGGCGATCATCCCGTGAGGTGTGTATACCAGATGCTCGCGTACTCCACAGAACCAGCGACCCGCGCCGGCACAGTAGCCGATCTCGCCCAAGCCGTCCAAGCGCCCGTCACCGCGCTCAGCCCGGGAGGTGCGGCAGACATCTACGGGGTGGCTGTCGATAATGAAAAAGGGGGAGCGCCTTCACCCACCAGGTCGCAAAAGGTCCCGCAGAGCGGTTCGATCAAAGGCGTCAGCAGCGCTCTGCGGTCCGCAAAATTCTGCCGGGATAACTGTTGGGGAAACAGACTGCGCATGATGCGATTCCCTTCCAGCCAGGCATGGAACTCGTTGTCGGACTCGATGGCCAACAGCTCTTGCAGCACGGCCAGACAGAGCACCTCGCGGTCATCTACCTTAGGTGCTGGCCCGCGCCGCGGAAGGAGTTTGCCGTCCACCGCAATAATACCGGCTGCGGCGAGTGCATCGTCGAGCGCGCAATACGTGGCAGTAACGAGGTCATCGAGGGACAAGAATTTCTTTGCCATGTGTATGCCTCCGGGGCCTACACAAGGGATCGTCAAGTTCTTGTGGAAACATGAGTTAAACCGGCGCAAGGCACACAGAGACACAGAGAAAAGATTTTGGATTTTCGGTCTTGGAAAAGCCTGAATCCTGCCGTTCTCTGCGTCTCTGTATTTCTGTGTTGAACGGCGGTTGTCCCGCATTTTGCCAAATTGCGGGCGCACAATTCGGCGAAATGCGGGACAATGCGCGCATGGCCTCGATCTGGTCGAGCCGGAACTTCAGCGGCACGCGCGATGCCGTGTTGGTGAACGGGCTGTCGGCGCTGGCAGGCTGCACCGGCATCATGCTGGCCACTATCCTGGACCCGAATGACCAGGCCTTCGGCCCAGGGTTGGGCGTGGCCCTCGCCGCCACTGGCGTTCTCCTTGCCTGGTCGCTCACACTGGCTGTGCGGGCGTGGCGGAGAGGCGAGCGCAGCGGTTGGTGCTGGGCCGTCATGGTCCTGGGCGGCCTGGAGGCAGTTCTCCTCGGTACTGCTGCCCTCCTGATCAAGTTTGTGTTCTGGTTCTACACCCCCTACAGATGCTTCCAGTGGGCATGTGATACGGGCGTGATTGTCTTTTTGCCCGTGGGCATGCTCGCGTACCTGGGCGCCGTGCCCGTAACCTGGTGGCGTTTGCGCCGCGCGGCCAGGCAAATCCGGGGACATGACCCGATTTCCGGTTGTTTGGAAATCGGGATCGTGTCCCCGGATTTGCCACACAGCCACTGGAAGCGCGGCTTAGTCTGGTTCTACGCCGCCGCCATGCTGCTCATCGCGCTGCTGCTGCCCTGTCCGCTCTTCTTGCACTGCTGTTACTGGCATTGCCACGGTCCGGACCACACTTGGCGAACATGGGTGGTGGAGCATACGCCTGTTTTCGTCGCGGACCCGGCAGCAGGGGCGCTGAAGCTGTTTTCGCACGCAGCGGTGGTTGAGTTGTACGATTGCGCGCTCAGGAGTGGCCGCGTCTCCAAGAACAGGCTGCTTACGGAAGTGAATTCAGGCTACTTCAATGGGGAGGCGTGCGCCTTCGACGGATTGACGCTCGCCGACCCTCAGGCGGCGCTGGCTCTGGGCGACCAGATTGGCCAGACCTGGACCTCGGGAAGGCAGTCGTGCCTGCCACGGTACGCCGGCAGACTGATGGGGGAGCGCGGGACATTGGCGCGCATTCGATACTTTTTCAATCAGGCCGCAACACAGTCGCCGCCGTCTTGGGAATTCATGTGCAGCCTGTTGTCGGGCCTGTGCGGCCGTCCGGAGTTCCTGCCAGAACTTGCCAGCTTTTGCAGGAAAGACTCCGAAAGCCGTGGGGAGGCATTGCAGGCTCTCGCAAGCATGCTGCCGCCCAAGGACCTGCCGAGGGATTGGCAACAGTCCGTTACGTTCTCTATCCGCGATAGGAAAGCGCGGCTCGCGATCATCGTCGCCTGCTTTGAAAGCCGCGATCCTCCTTTGCATCAAGATTTGCAGGAGGTTGTTCACTTCATCCCCTGGGTCTTCGTCTTCCACGATTACAAGTCCAGCGATCCTGCTTTGACCAAAGAGCTTGTTCAATTCCTCTTGCCTATTCTCGATGACGCTGACGGGCGTATCCGTTGCTACGCCGCAGGCAGCCTTTCCATGCTCATTGACGGCAATGGAAAATTGCAGAGAGATTGCCACTTCTTCGATGGCTTGCTCGTGTGCGTTGTACGCCACACATTCTTCGATCTATCGCGCAGCCGCGCTAAAAGCGCGGACCTTGCGCCGGAGGAGCAGGCTATGCTTGAGTCCACGCGCGCCGCCGCCGAGCAGTGGTTTAACGAGCACAAGTAGGCTTGAGGCCTGAGGGGGTGCGGGGGTGAACAGGTGAAAAGGCGTTTTCACCTCTTCACCTGTTCACCCCTCACCTCTTCATCTCTTCACGTCTTGCGGGTTACCGGCCGGCTACGCATCCCATTCTCCGTCCCTGCGGTTTTTGCCCTTTCCCCGGAAACGCCTGTGCGGGTATACTGCCGGGCGCGGGAGCAAAGGAACCAAATGAAGATCAGCTTGAAAGAGTTGCGCTCCAACCCGTTTCAGGACCCAACGCTGTACCCGGTCCACAGGAAGAAGGTGGAGGCGCTCAAAGCCAGCATCCGCGCCACGGGCTTCTGGGACAATGTGCTGGTGCGCAAGTCCGGCAACGGGGAGCACTATGAGATGGCCTACGGGCACCACCGGCTGGTGGCGCTGAAAGAACTGGTCCGTGAGAAACTGCTGGACCCCGAATTCCAGGTGGACGTCGCGGTGCGCAAGCTGGATGACGCCGCGATGCTCCGCATCATGGCCAACGAGAATGCCGACGAGTACAAGGCTACCCCGGAGATCGTGGATGAAACGGTCCGCGTAGCGCGGGAGTATCTGCAACAACAGACCAAGACGCCGGCGAACCAGATCAGCGCCTCGGACATCGCGCAGTTCCTGGGCGGGAACTGGACCGAAGCCAGGGCCGGCCTGGCGCTGCAGCGGCTGGGACTCTTTGACCGGGGCACGCTGCGGCGGGAGCAGCTCAAAGGCTTGCCGCCCGCCGCTTCCCGCGGCGTGCAACGCGAAGTGGGCCGTGTTGAGAAGACGATGCTCAAGTCCGAAATGGGCGCCCTGGAAGAGAATGACGAAGAGGCCACTGAGCAGGACAGGAAACGCGTGCGCGCCCAAGTCCAGAAGGCTGCCAGCCACGTGGCCCAGGTCTTGAGCGACCACCTGCGCGGCGGCGGCAGCACAGCGGACATCAAGGAGAAGTCCATAGAGGCGCAGGCGGAAACGCTGCCGGAGGACGCTGGCGGGGATGCGCGGCGGCTGAGCACCATTGACGCGGCCGCGCAAGGCGTGAATCCGCGGGAATTCCAGCGCAAGGTGGAATTGCTCATGCGCTACCGGCAGTACATGTCCGCCGAAGCGCAAAACGCGCTCAAAGCCAGGCTGCAGGACCTGTCCGGCTGGTGTAGACAGATGATGGAGCAGTTGGGGTAGGCAGGCAGCGGAAGAAAGCGCATCTCTTCACCCTCTCCCCGGTGGGGAGAGGGAGAACGATGAAGAAAAGCGCAGCAAAACGGCTGTTGCTTCGTCTTCAGACAGGGAATAGGTTCAGGCAGTGGAGTGGTCCAGGAGAAGGGAAGGCTGACTATGAAGCGAGTAGCGGAAAGCAGGACTTCGTGGGCAGGGCTGTCCAGCAGCCTGGCGGCTCTGGGACTGCTGGTTCTCTGCGGCGCCCTTGCCGCTGAGCAGCCGACCGAGAAGGCGGCGCCGGCGGCTAAGCCGGACAAGGCCCCGGACAAGGTTGCGGCGGCAGGGAAGCCGGCACAGGCGCAGCCGGAAACGATCGGCGACCGGG
>JBEKKG010000374.1:0-7208 GCA_050010835.1 Planctomycetota bacterium | reverse complement strand
ATCAACATGCGCGCGCCCTCGTCCGACGGCGCGATTTGCTTGTACTCGCCGGTCTTCAACACGACGTTCTCGCAGCGTTTCACTTTGGTGGGCGAGCCGGCCAAGCCCACCAGCCCGGGGGCCAGGCCCAGTTCGTCTACGCCCCAGGTGGGCAGGAGCAGGCCGGCGGCCTGCAGCCTGGCGCTTTCCGCGGCCAACCGGCGTTCCAACTCGTCGCCTTTCCAGCCGGCGGCCGCCAGTTCGCTGCGCAACTCGGACAACACCCGCGCGCGGCGGTACTTCAGCAGGCGCTTGGCGCGCGGCGGGCGGGGCTCGCCGGCATCCGCGGTCACAGTGAGGAACACCGGCAGCGGGGCCTCGACCGTTTCGGCGTGGCGCCCCAACCGGCGGAAGAGCGTGATTTTGGTGCTGCTGGCTTCGCGCACCGCTTCGACGTAGGCCACTTGCGGCAGGCCCAGTTTTTGGGCGGTCTGCGGCCCTGTTTGCGCCGTGTCCCCGTCAATCGCCTGCCGGCCGCAGAGCACCAGATCCAGCGGCGCAATCTTCTGCACCGCCGCGGCCAGGGCCATCGAAGTGGCCAGCGTATCGGAGCCCGCCAGGCGGCGGTCGGTCAGGAGCACGCCGGCATCGGCGCCGCGCGCCAGCGAGTCGCGCAGAATGTCCGCGGCCCCGGGCGGGCCCATGGTCAGCACCGTGATGTGTCCGCCCCAGCGGTCCTTCACGCGCAAGGCCACTTCCAGCGCGTGCAGGTCCTCGGGATTGAAGATGGCCGGCAGCGCGGCGCGGTTGAGCGTGCCGTCGGGCTTCATCACCTCCACAGCGACATGTTTGGTATCCGGCACCTGTTTGGCCAGCACTGCCATCTTCAGCATGAGAAAGCCTCAAATGTGGAACCTGAAACGAGAAACGGAAACAGCGCTGCTGCGCATCGTCGTCCTTTACGTCTCGCGTTTAACGCTTTGCTCCCTCAGACAACACGTCCCGCTCGCCGCGGGACGCAATAGGGTGCTTCCCAAAGAACAGCACCAGTCTATTTACTGCAACCGGGCTGTCAAACAAACTAATGCCCATTGTCCAACTCGCGCGCGTAGACCTCAAAACGCTCGCCTTCCATCTCCTCGGGATCCACGTACTTCAGCCAGATGGCGCTGTCTTTGTGAGCGCCTGAAAGCTGGCGGCGGCTGCCTTCCGGGAAACGGTCGCGGCCATGCCAGATGACTTCACCGCCCTGGACGTAAACGTACTCGCCGGCGTACTGGTCCACGAACTGCTGCCGGCGGTCGCGGAAGAACAGGGCCTGCTCGCAGGTGGTGCGCCGCCAGCTTGCCACCACCTCCCGCGGGTCGGTGGGCGCCGAATCGAACTCGGCCAGCGGCACCCGCAGATCATGGCTGAAATCCACCCGGGCCAGGTCCACCGTCCCGTATCCGGCTTCCGCCGCCAGGCGGAGGTGGTTGCGGTCGCGCCGGAAGGGCGGCGTGGGCCAGTCGCCGGCGGGGTTGTGTCCCATCAGGGTTGCGGCGCAGGCATCCGTGGCGATGCAGTTATCGCCGGCGATCAAGGTGTTGCAGACGCGGGCCGGCCCGCCCCACTCACGCTGCGCTTGCCCCACCAGTCCGTCCACGATATTGAGGCACGGCTGGAAGAAGCGGCCCAGGTCGGCCAGCACGAAGGGCAGCCGCACGAAATGATGGAAATAAGTGCGGGGCCGGTTCTGGGAGTGTTTGGGGCACAGCCCAAAGAGGTTCTTGGTGCATAGGGTGACGCCCATGAAGGCATGGTTCTTGAGCTTCGCCACTGAGACCAGCGCGTCCACGTCGCGGAAACACTGGTTGAACTGGTAGCGCCGGAAGAGCTGGCCCGCGCCGGGCACCTCGCGCCAATCCATAGGCTGGTTGGTGCATTCCACGTACTCAACGCCGAACTCCTGGAGCAGCGCGCGGAAATGCACGTCGTACCCCGCTTGGGGGCCTTCGGGATGGTACGTGCTGTCCACCACCAGCAACTGTGCCCGAGAGCGCTCGCGCAGCAGGCGCAGCACGCCGCGCAGCACCACGTCATCCACCAGTTCCTGCCGCCGTCCGGCCGCGCACCGAATGTTCTCCGGCTCCATCACTATATTGACCTTGAGGGCCACGCGCCGCGCCCCTTCCAGGCGGCGCCAGGACCGCTCCAGCGGCGCGGTGATGCGGCGCAAGGTCTCGTCCACCTCTGCTTGCGGCGCCTGATGATGGCAATAAGCCGCCCGCACAGCGTACTCTTTCACGGCCTCTTCCTGCATGTCTTGCTCCTCTTCCGGGCCAAGGCACTTTCCCACCGATTGAACTATACAGCGCGCGGGCCGGATTTCAGCTTCTTTGAAGCGCAAAAAGGCCTCCGGTGAATTTATGTTGCTCGCACGGCGCCTTGGGCTAAGGTTGGTGCTCTGGTGCGATGATGACTGGTGCAACAGAACGAGTCCGCAGGGCCTTCGCTTTCGAGCAGCCTGACCGCACACCGCTGTTTGAGATCTTCCAGCCCTACCATCCGATCCACTGGCCCATCTGTGGCCGCACTGTGGCCACGGACGAGGTTTTGGCCTGGGATGCTATGGCTGACGGGATCGCCTGGGAAGAACTGGTTGGGGCCGCGGCGCAGGCGCAATTCCAAGTCAACCGTTTCTTCGGTGTGGACATGGTGCGCCTGAACGGGGCGCCCGGACGCGGCTACCCGCGGCCGAAGAAGCTCGGCGCGGCGCGCTGGGAATTGGAGGGCATTCAGTATGCCGTCAACGCGCGCACGAAGATGATCGTCCCGCTCGACCCCGGCCAAGGCGCGGCCGATTCGGCGCGGCAAAGCGAGAGCGAGTTGCGCCGGAAAATTCTGGCCTGGGACGGCCAGCCGGCAGGCCCCGCCCGCACGGACCCGGTGCTGAGGCGCGTGCAGCAGCTCGCTGCGGCCGACGGCCTCGAATGGGTCTACATGGGCGAGATCGGCTGCGGCACCGGCGTCGCGTTCTACCCGCCCTTCATGCTCATGTGGCTGGCGGAAGAACCGGACCTGGTGAAGCGCTGGATCGAGATGCAGATGGCCACCGCCCTGCCGCATACGCAGCAGCTCATTGCCGACGGCTGTACGGTGGTTGCAATCGGGGGCGACGTCAGTTGCGACAAGGGGCCGTTCCTTTCGCCGCGGATGTACCGCGAGTTCATCCTGCCGGCCATCCAGCGCCACGTGCAGCTCATCCACCAGGCCGGGGCGCGGGCGGTGTACACGTCCGACGGCAACCACTGGCTCATCAAGGACGACTTCTTCTTCAACTCCGGCGTGGACGGCTACAAGGAAGTGGATAAAGCCGCGGGGATGACCTGGCCGCGGCTGCTTGCCGAGGGCGTCTACGGGCGCGTCTGCATCCTGGGCAATCTGGATGCGCGCTACACGTTGTGTCTCGGGACGCCGGAGGACGTCCGGCGCGAAACAATTGAGTGCCTGCGTTACGGCCAGACTGGTCCGGGCGGGCATATCCTGCACGCCAGCCACTCAGTACACGAGGACGTCAAAGCGGAGAACTACGTGGCGGCGGTGAATGCGTACCGGGAGTTTTTCGGGATGGGGCGGCTGGCGTGGTGAGGTGGGAGGCGCGCGCGGCTTTCAGTTTTCTGGCTTGCTGTTTCCTTCGAGTTTCGAGTTTCTGGTTTTGAAGAAAGAGGCGGTGTATGTGGCGGTGGCGGGGTGCGCGCCGGCCCCCGGCCGAAGGGAGCTTTTCACACGTCCCTGAAACAACGGGCTCGACTGCGCAGGTGCCGCATGAAAAAACACGCACGGCTGACACGCCGGTCCTTCCTCGCGAAAAGCGCCGCGGCTGCCGCAGTGGCGGCCGCCGGCCCGCTCGTTATCGCCGCCGGCAAGGAGCTGAAGATGAAACCCCGGCCTGACCTGCTCGACGCCGAAGCGCCCAAGGGACTCGAAGTGTTTCAGCTCACGACCGAGCCGGACCTGTCGGGCGCGCACCTCTACATGGAGGCGCAGATCTTCACGCCGGATTCGAAGCGCTTCCTCCTGCACCGCTCGGCGACGGCCCACGGCGGCAACAAGCACGACCCCAAGCACAAATACTACGTCTGCGACCTCGAAAACGGCGGCGCGCTCACGCCCCTCATCGAGGAGCTCGCCTGCGTGGCCCCGTCGGTGTCGCCCGACGGCAAGTTCGTTTACTACTTCGTGGACGAGACGACGACCGGCGGCGGCAGGCTGACGCTCAAGCGCGTCAACCTGGACGGCACTGGCCGGCGCACGGTGCTCGTGGTGGATGCGCCGCTGCCCGGCACGGCCTTTCGTCCCAGCGAGCTCTACCCGCTCTCCACCATTTCCTCCGACGGCAAACGCTTCGCCATCTCGGCTTTTCTCGGCGACGGCCAGACGGAGAACGCGCCCTGGGGCCTGCTGGTGTTCGACTTGGAGAAAGCGACGGTCAGCCTCGTCATCCACGGGCAGACCTGGTGCAACATGCACTCGCAGTATTGCCGCTCCGGCGACCCCGAGGCCGCGCACGACATTCTCATTCAGGAAAACCACGGCAATGTTTGTAACAAGCAGGGTTCGATCGTGACACTCGTCGGCGGCGACGGCGCCGACATCCACGTCATCCGCGACGACGGCAGCAACTTCCGCAACATGCCCTGGGGCCGCGATGGCAACGAGTTCTGCCAGGGCCACCAGTGCTGGCGCGGCTGCACGGCGTGGGGCATCACCAGCACCGGCACGCACAAGCCGCGCGGCTCGTTTCTCATCGAAGGCGCAGCCACGCCGCACGCCGGCCACGTGGGCCTCAAGACGCCGGGCGGCGTGCGCAACGATCTCACGCGCGGCCTGAACGAAGCGCGCTTCAGCCATTTTGGGGGCGACCTCGCCGCCAAGCGGTTCATCAGCGACGCCGGCCCGTTCGACAAAGGCGGCCGCATCTACACCGCCGAGTTCGGTGCAGCCGGCAAGGACCCGCTGCGGAACTGGAAGTGTCTGCTGAATCCGCGTTCGACGTGCAAGAAGGATTCGCATATCCATCCGTTCTTGTCGCCGGACGGGATGATGGGCTTCTTCAACTCCGATGAGTCCGGCATCCTGCACGCCTATATGCTGCGCGGGTTCTGAATTGCTATTTCTTCTCGACCAGCCAGACGTTCTTGAAGAACACCGGCAGCCCGTGGAGCTGCAAGTAGATGCCGCTCGGCTCCGGGGTTTCAGGGGTGCCGCCTGGCGTCGAGTGCAGGATCTCCACGTTGTCTATGATGAGCACGCCGTTGAACTTGACGGTAACCTTCGCCAGTTTCGTCTTCTTGCCGGCTTCGTCGTAGCGCGCGGCGGTGAAATCAATGTCGTAGGTCTGCCAGGTCAACGGCGGGTAGCACATGTTGAGCGTCAGCTTGGTCTGAGCGTAGAGCACGCCGCAGTCGTGCACGCCCATCGTCACGCCGAACGAGTCCAGGATCTGAATCTCGTAGTGCTGCTGCAAATAGACGCCGCTGTTGGGCCGCTGGTTGATGTTCTGCGTGTGCGGCACATAGGAAATCATGAACTCGACGTGCAGCGTGAAATCCTGGAATTTCCGCACGGTCGTCGGGCCGGGACCGAGCAGTTTCTGGGGCGTCAGGACTGCGCCCTTCTGCCATTGATCGGTGTTCGTGCCGTCGAAGAGCACGAGGGCCCCGTCCGGCGGCTTGGCGCCGAGCGTCGGGCTTTGGCGGTCCACCCGCTGCAATTCGAACTTGACGCCGGTGTCCGTCTGGCCGGTGAGCACTTTGCCGTCCAACGTGCCCTTGTAGACCTGCTCGATCACGACCTTGTCGCCGTCCAGCTTCGAGTCCGTGGGTATCGCCGAGTCGGTGCTGGGCGCTTTCTGGATGACCGTTTTGCCGTCCCAGCCGTCGCCGGGCAGGCCGCCGCCGAAGAAAGCGGTGCGGAAGTTGCCGTCGCCCAGCGCGCGGACCTGCGCGCCGAACTTGGTCTTGGTGCCGTCGGGCTGAGCGATCTCCCCAACGTATTCGCCCTGGAACTTGTAGTCGTTATCCACCTGCTGCGGGTCCGTGTAGACCTTCAAAGCCGGCTGGGCGCCCCGGGCCGCGCCTCCAAGCCCGAGAACGAAGACACAGGCCACCACGCCTGCCACAACCCGGTTCAAGAGACTGCTGCTTTGTTGACTCATGGGGCCCTCCTTGGGCATTGCGGAAACAAGGCACAAACCATCGCACCTCCAGGCATTCCTGCGGCAACGACTTGCGACAAACGTCTCCTGAAGATCATGCCCTGACAAAATCATCTGTCAAGCCCCACCTAACTGAAGCACAACAGTCTTGTGAAGGGCCAGTAATGGAAAGCTTGCTCGCACTGTGCGGCGTTGCGTTGTAGTCTGCTACGAGGAGGTCTTCGCATGGCAAAAAAGGACGCTGTTTGCCCTGCCGTAAAGCCGGCCAGGGCACCAACCTGAAAGACCAAGGCCCCGGCCGGTCGGCCGGCAGACGACTTCTTTGCCTGGTTTGACGACATGACTGCCAACTGCCTGGCTTATGCGCAGGAGGCCAAGGGGCAAGGCAGGCCCATCGTGGGCATCCTCTGCGAGTTCACGCCGCGGGAACTGATTCTCGCCGCCGGCGGGGTGCCTGTGTGCCTCTGCGGCGGCTCCGCGGAAACCATCCCTGCGGCCGAGACCGCCCTGCCCAGCAACCTCTGCCCGCTCATCAAGTCCACATTCGGCTACCACGTGCAACGTTCCAACCCCTTCCTCGAAATGATGGCCTTGATCGTCGCGGAAACTACCTGCGACGGCAAAAAGAAGATGTATGAACTGATGGCGCGCGAGCGCCCCATGTACGTCCTCGAGCTGCCGCAGAAGGCAGACGATCCCCATGCCTTTGAGCATTGGCTGCGCGAGCTCGAGAAGCTCAAGGCCGAACTGGAGCGCCGTTTCGGGGTCCAGATCACCGAAGAGAAACTGCGCGGCGCAATCGCCACAATGAACCGCGAGCGCGCTTTGCGCCGCGATCTGGCCGCGCTGATGAAAGCCGCTTGTCCGCCGCTTACCGGCCGGCAGTTGCTGCAACTCAAGAGCACCATTTCCGCGATCCCAGCGGACTTCGCCCAGTACGAAAAGGCCCTGGGCATCCTGCGTGCCAGACAACCCGACCCTGAACTGGCTTCCCGCACGCGGGTGCTGCTGACGGGCGTCCCTGTGGTGC
>JBEKKG010000373.1:0-7267 GCA_050010835.1 Planctomycetota bacterium | reverse complement strand
GAGAAACTGGACATGATTATGCGGAACATTGACCAGTACCTGGTCCAGGACGAGGAGAACCAGACGGCGTACCTGAAGCTGCCGGAAGACAACTGTTGGTGGTACTGGTACGGCAGCGAGTATGAGGCGCAGGCGTACTACCTGAAACTTCTCGCCGCGGCCGACCCGAAGAGCGAAAAGGCTTCGCGCCTGGTCAAGTACCTCATCAACAACCGCAAGCACGCCTCTTACTGGAACAGCACGCGCGACACGGCGGTGTGCGTCGAGGCCCTTGCCGACTACCTCGGCGCCAGCGGCGAGGACGCGCCGGACATGAAGCTGGCCATCCTGCTCGACGGCAAGCAGGCCAAGGAGGTGGCGATCAACCCGTCGAACCTGTTCACGTTCGACAACAAGCTGGTCGTGACGGGCGAACAGCTCACGCCCGGCGAACACAAGGTGGAGTTCCGCAAGGAAGGCAAGGGGCCGCTGTACTTCAACTCCTACATGACCAACTTCACGCTCGAAGACCACATCGCCAAGACCGGGCTGGAGATCAAAGTCGAGCGCAAGTACTACAAGCTCAAGCGCGTGGACAAGACCGATAAGGTCGAGGGCGCGCAAGGCCAGGCGCTCGACCAGAAGGTCGAGAAGTACGAGCGCGAGGAACTGCAGGACCTGGCCAGGCTCAAGAGCGGGGACCTTGTCGAGATCGAGTTGGAGATCGCCAGCAAGAACGACTACGAGTACCTGGTCTTTGAGGACATGAAGGCCGCGGGGTTTGAGCCTGTCGAGGTGCGCAGCGGCTATAGCCGCACCAGCCTGGGCGCGTACATGGAGTTGCGCGACGAGCGCGTGGTCTTCTTCGTGCGCGCGCTGCCCCGCGGGAACAGCAGCGTCTCGTACCGCATGAGGGCGGAAATACCGGGGAAGTTCAGCGCCCTGCCCACCAAGGCTTCGGCCATGTACGCGCCGGAGCTGAGGGCCAACGCGGAGGAGATCAAGCTGCAAATCACGGATTGAGGGAGAAGCAGCAACGGGCCGTTTTCGCTTTTCCTATATCCCCTCATGCCTTAGTGTCTTCGTGTCTTTGCGGTGGGCATGGAAGGGCGCATGAGCGAGGAAGCGAGACCATCAAGCGAACCGTCCGCCGGCGGCGGCGTGGCCTGGGAAGGCCTGCACGAGCAGGACGCCTCGTGGCGCAAGAAACTGATCGGCGAAATCTCGGATGCTTTCGTCCTGCCGCGCTACGTGCGCTTGTTCTATGACACCTTCGGCCAGGGGCGCGACCAGGACTTTGTCGAGATAGGCTCAGGCAACGGGGAAAACTCGAAGGCCATCCTGGCGGCCAACAAGCCCCTCACCCTACCCTCTCCCCAAAGGGGAGAGGGGAAGGTGATTCGCCGTTATCTTACCACTGAAGTCTTCAAGGAAGGCGTGGAATGGCTGCAGAAGCAGGGCCTGGAAGCGCAGCAGGTCAGCGCTGAGGCTTTGCCCTTTGAGGACCAGAGCTTCAGCGCCGCCATCTCCTTCGATGTCATGCACCACGTGGACAATCCGCGCACGATGGCGCGGGAGATGCTGCGCGTGGGGCGGGGGCGGGCCTTGCTGACTGAGTCCAACGGCCTCAGCCTGCCGCGCAAACTCCTGGAGCTCCTGCCCGCGCGCCGCGCCGCGGGCGAACGGTCCTACACACCGTGGCGCTACCGTTCTTTCTTCGAGGACCAGGCGGGTTACAGGGTGACGCGCTTTGTGCTTTATCCGTTCCTGTTTCCCTTCAAGTGTCCTCCGGCGCTGCTGCCGCTGCTGGTGTGGTTCAACCGGGTGATTGAATATGTGCCGTTCCTGCGCTGGCAATGTTCCAGCGTGGTGATCATTGTGGATTACGAACGGGTCACTTAGGAACCACAGATGAACACAGTTCTGTCGGAAGAGTCGCAGGCCTGGAAGGACGCCTACCGCGACCCGCAACTGGTTGCGCGGCGCCAGCGGAAGCACCGCGCCAAACTGATGCGGCTCGGCGTGCTGGCCTGGCCGCGCGAAAGGCGCGTGCTGGATCTGTGCTGCGGCACCGGAGAAGTCCTGCGTATTCTGCACGCGGAAGGTTTTGGCCAACTGTCCGGGATTGATGTAACCCTTGATCCCCAACTCCAGCGCGAGAGTTGGCTCGAACTGAAGGCCGCCGACAGCCGGGCACTGCCGTTCCCGGACGGCAGCTTCGAGGCCGTCATCTGCATGCACGCGCTGCACCACTTGGGCGGTATCCTCGGCATTGCCGCCGCGCTGCGGGAAGCCGCGCGCGTGCTGAAGCCCGGCGGGCGTCTGGCCCTGATTGACCACTATGACTCGCCGCAGTTGCGCCTGGCCTTCTGGGCTTGCCGGCGGGCCTGGCTGACGTGGCCTGCGGCAGGGCTGCGCAGCTTCAGGCGGCAACTCCACGAGGAATGGCCGTATCTTACCGGCTACCTCGACAACTGGCCGCAAGTGCGCGCCGCTATTGACGCCCTCGGTTTTGCGCCTGTCGAACTTGACAATAGAGGGCTATTCTTCTTCTACTGGGTGGGGCGGAAGAAGAGCGAGAAATGAAAGGCTAAGAGGAGAAAGGAAGCTGTGCCACAAGCCGAAGGGAATTCAGCACTCAGCGCTCAGAAGCTGCTTGTGACGGGCGCACCGGGCTGGCTCTGCGACGCTCTGCTCCCCAAGCTTTCCAACTGCCGCATTCGCTGCCTGGTGCAGAACACGTTTCGTCCGGAAAGCCTGGTGGCCTGGCGAAACAGGCATCCCGAGGTCGCCGAGGTGGTAAGCGGGGACATGTTGGATGCCGAGTCGCTCAAGGTTGCGTGCCGCAAGATGGACGGCGCCGTGGTGCTCCACGCGGCCGGGGTCATTCATCCCCGCAACACGGCCGAATGGTATGCGGTCAACCGGGACGGCACGCTGGCCCTGGCCCGCGCTGCCAAGAAGGCGGGGGCGCAGCGCTTTGTTTACGTCAGTTCCAACGCTGCACAGGGACGGGCAAAGTCGCCGGAGGTGCTGTTGACTGAAGACATGCCCTGCCGGCCGCTTTCACACTATGGGCGGAGCAAGCACCGGGCGGAACGCGGCCTGGTGCTGCTGCACGAGCCCTGCACGTTCGACGTGGTGATTGCGCGGCCGTGCATGTTTTACGGCCCGCCTGTCCCCGCGCGCCACGTGGATATTTTCCGGCGCATCCGCAACGGCCGCTTGCCGCTGGTCGGCGGCGGCAAGTACGCGCGCAGCCTGAGCTACATAGACGACCTGGTGGCCGGCCTCAAGCTGTGCCTGGTCCACCCGGACGCCTCAGGCGAGATCTTCAACCTCTGCGACGCCCGCGCCTACACCACCCGCGAGGTTTGCGAAGCTATGGCCGCGGCCCTGGGCGTGCCTGCACGCTTCATCCCGCTGCCGGGTTTCTCCGCCACCGTGGCCTACGGCATGGATTGGTTTCTCTCGGGGCTGGGCCTGTATGCGATGCCCTTGCACCTGCTGAGCGAAGCCAACTGGAACGTCGGTTGTTCCAGCCGCAAAGCCACGGAGGTGCTCGGCTTCAAGCCCACAGGGGACATCTTTGAAGGCTACCGGCGCGCCGTGGAGTGGTGCAAGAAATTGAAGCTGCTGGATTGAATCAGTACTTCCCGAACTCCAGCCCCGCGTCAATGAACGCCATGTAGTTCGCTTCCGTGGCGGGCGACAAGGGCACGTTGATGGGCGCGGCCGTGGGCATCAGGACGAATCCGCCGCCGGCCTTGGCCTGGGCCATGGCGCGCCGCACGGTCTCGCGCACCTCCTGCGGTGTGCAGTTCTCCAGGACTTTCAGCTCGATATTGCCGAAAACGGAGACCTTCCGCGCGGCGCAGCGGCGTTTGATCTCATCCAGTTCGATGTCTCCGTCCGGCGGCGGCTCACAGGGGTCCGTGCCGTCGCAGCCCGTGGCGAGGATCATGTCCAGCACCCGCCCGATCTTGCCGTGGCAATGCAGCCGCACTTTGCTGCCGCGTTGGTGGATAAGCTGCGTCATGGCGGACACATGCGGCACCATGAAGCGCTCGAACATCCGCGGCGGCGTGAACGGCGGGGTCATGTACTCCGGCCCGCAGATGCGGTACAGGTCGGCCACGCAGACGGACAATTCGCGGCGCAGGTTCTCCATGACCCGCTCAGCCAGCACTTCCACCGTGCGCGCGAAATGCTCGGTCTCCTCGAACACCCACAGCACATAGTCCTCGAATTTCATCAGGGCCGCGGCCATGTAGGCCGGATCGCTGAGCGAAGGCATGAGGATACCGTGTTCGCCCACCTCGTTCGAGATGCGCGGGTAATCGCCGGCCTCATACGTGGGGGGCACGTACGGCACGCTGAGCGCCTTGTCCACGTCCGCGGTGTTCTTGCACCAATGCTCGACCTCCCAGGAAGTGTGCACATCCGGGTCGTGCTCCGAGACGTGCCGCAGAGCACCCTTGGGCGTGTGGAGAATGGTGGTCGTGTGCGCGAACCGGCCGCGGCGTTCCTCCTTGGTTTCGAGCGGCGACTGAAAGGCCGAGCCCAGGAAGCGCTGGTTGCTGCCCGGCCCCCACATGGCGGCGCAGTCGGTGGCGGCGCGGATGCGCTCCATAAGCTGCGCGTAACTCGGCTCCCGGTTTTCCCAAGCGTGGCTGTTGTAGCCCACAAGTTCATACGTGCAGACCGGCACTCGATCCGGCACTTCACAGGCCAGCGCCGCCAACATGCGGCGTCTGCTCGTCCAGGATTGTCCCATGCGGTCCTTTCTCCTATTGGCAACCGTTCAGTCTCAGAGCCGCGCGCGTAAGCAAGCGGCAACGTCCGCTCCCTTACGGTCGCGGCTCGGACTGAACGGTTACTCCTACTGCACTATGGCCAGCAGGCTCAACTCGAGGATGTTTTTGTTGGCGCTGCTCCAGCTTGCGAGCAGTTCGGGCGCCGGGGCTCTTTCGAGGTTGATGTGCGCCACGGCTGCTTCGGCGCCCTCGAAGACGGTGTTCTCCATCTCCTGGACGTTGATCTCGGCGGCGCGCAGCCCGTCCAGAATCCCCGCCAGCACGCCGGGGCGGTCCAAGTGCCGGACGATGAGCGTATGCGTGGCCGGAGTGCGCCGCGCCAGATTGACCACGTTGGGCACTTTGCCGGTTTCCTGGAAGGTGCGGATGATGCGCACCGTTTCCGCGGCGATGGCTTCCTGGGCCTGCTCGGTGGACGCGCCGATGTGGTGCGTGCCGTAGACGTTCGGGTCCTGGCCCAGGGGATCGCTGAACGGCCCCGTCCCGCCGGCCGGTTCGTTGGCGAAAACGTCCAGTCCCACGCGCAGCTTGCGTGCCTTGAGCGCCTCGGCCAGCGCGCCCTGGTCCACCAGTTCGCCGCGCGCGGTGTTGATGAAGTACGCGCCCTCGCGCAGGGCCTTGAAGAACTGCGCGCCCAGCAGGCCCCGGGTCTGATTGTTTAACGCCAGGTGGACGCTGACAATCTCCGCCTCGCGGGCCACCTCCTCCGGACTGGAACGGTGCTTGATCCCCAGTTCCGCCGCGCGCTCCGGCGTCAGACTGCGGCTCCAGGCCACGACCGGCATGCCGAAGCCGCGCGCCCGGGGGATCATCTCCGCGCCGATCTGTCCCACGCCTATCAGGCCCAGCACGCGGCCGTAAAGCCCGCGGGACTTCGAGAACTGTTCCTTGTTCCACTCGCCTTTGCGCAGGCTGACGACGTTGTCCGCCACGCGGCGGTCGAGCGCCAGGATCAAGGCGAAGGCAAGTTCCGCCACCGCGATCGAGTTCTTGCCGGGGCAATTCGAGACATAGATGCCATGCTTCGACGCCGTCGCCACGTCAATGGTGTTGTAGCCCGCGCCCGCCCGCACCACGAGCTTGAGCGTGCCGGAAGAAAGCATGGGTTGGGTCACCCGAGTCGAGCGCACCACCAGGATCTCGGGTTGGTGTTGTGCCAGGGCCTTGACCAAGGCTTCGTCCTTGGTTCCCGGCTGGTACAAGACCTCGCAGCCGCAGGCGGACAACTGTTCGCGCCCTGACTGCTCAAACTTGTCGGCAATGAAAACGCGCATGGAAGGTCCTTTCGTTCCCTCTCCCCTGTGGCGAGAGGGCCGACGTGAGCGTAGCGAACGCGGGGTGAGGGTGACTGGGACGTCCCCATTGCCCCCTCACCCGGCGCTAAAGCGCCACCCTCTCCCCACGGGGGAGAGGGCAACCTGCATAATTATTTCTTTAATCTTGTTGACCTGAAATACAAGAGCGGTGTAATAGGAATTGTGGCGGCGTTTCCAGGTGCGCCAGACCAAGCAGGGACAGACAGCCAATTCCCAACCGGAGGCTGGTGTCAGTCCAGACTCGGCTGGCCGTGCAGATTGCGAGATCATGACACCCACTCCGACGCAGGACATCGCTCAGGCCCAAATTTCTACTTTTTGCATGGAATCGCCGTCTGCGGCAGAGCTGTTCATCACGGCTGTGCCCTCCCCGCGCGCGGGCGCCAAGGGCCAGGCCACCGAGGTTTGCACTGGCATTGCCAGGGTCCTGGAGGCCCAGGATGCTTGGGTGATGCAGGAGCGCGTCTTTGCCAGTTCCAATGCGCTGGAGTTGATCTGCGCGGCCCGCTCCAGGACCTACGCCCCGCGGGCGGGAGGGGTGCTGCCGCTCCGCATCGAGACCGACGCGACCACGGCCGGAGAAGTTGGAGGCATCCAGATCCATGCCCTCTGCAAAATGCCGCAGCCGGAGGAACTTTGCCTGGACGAAGTTCCCGCAGGCAGGATCATCCGCAGCAAGGATTGCACTTTCCTGACCCTCTCCGCAATCACCTCACCGGAAGCCGGCGCCTGCGCAGCCCAGGCCTTCCGGTCCTTCGAGAAAGCTGAAACGCTGCTGAAAAAGGCGGGCGGCGATTTCCGCTCTGTCGCGCGGACCTGGTGGTGGCTGAAGGACATCTGTGCCTGGTATGGGGAGTTCAACCAGGCGCGGCGCGAGTTTTTCACGCAGCGCGGCCTGCTGGGCGCCAAAGCGGGCCAGCAGCGCATGCCCGCCAGCACGGGCATTGGCATGCGGCCCCTGGGCGGCGCCAGTTGCGCTCTGGATGTCGTGGCGCTGGTCTCGCCCACGGCGCGGAGCCGTTGTTTCGACGGGGCCGGCAACCAGCGCTCGGCCTACGATTATGGCTCCGCGTTCTCGCGCGCCGCCATGGCCCGCACGCCGGGAGGCGAGACGGTTTTTGTTTCCGGCACAGCGGCCATCAACGCCCAGGGCGA
>JBEKKG010000372.1:0-7305 GCA_050010835.1 Planctomycetota bacterium | reverse complement strand
TCGCTTCTTCGCCTTTTTTGACAGCGGGCTTGGGCTGCTCGGCGGGAATGACGACGGTCTTGGGCGCCGGCTCGTTCAACCCCGTGAACTGGTTGCAGCAGGTTTGGATGGCGTCCACCGCGGGCATGTCGCCTTCAGCGACGAGGAAGCGGTATTTCAGCGTCAGCGCTTCGCCGGACTTGATGGCCGCCTTGGGGAAAGCGCCGAAGCGACCGTAGTCGCGGTAGGCGGACCACTTCGTCTTCTTGGGGTTGTCCGGGTGGCTCATAATCACAACGCTGTATTTCTTGCCGCCCAGCGTATAGGTTTCGCCGGCCCAGGGATAATCAAAATCCGCGTGCGGTTTGGCGTCCTCTTTGGGAAAGACATAGAGGGTCTCCTTCGTGTTCACTCCCTCCGCCGGACGATAGTGGATGCCCGCGTGTTCAGGGTCGCCATCGAGAGTCACGTCGCCCTCGGTGGCCTTCAGCGTAGTGCGCAAGTCAACCAGCACGTAGGCCGGAGCGGGCGCGCGGCGGAAGGTCATGGTGCGTTCTTCAACCATGAAGGGCTTGCCGGCCTCGTCATTGTAGTTGATCACCGAAGTGAAGCTGGCCTGGTCCTTGTCGGTCTTCTGCTCACTGAATTTCTGGTGGACCTGCTCGCCGCCCTTCATGTGCCAGCGGTCGTAGGTCTTGCCGCCGAAGCCGATCTTGTTCCAGCCGACGAAGATGCCCCGATGGTGCGGGTACTGCTTTGCGCCCGCGCCGTTGGTGATAGGCGCCTTGCCTTCAGCGTCGAAGACGTGCAGGTAGGGTTTGTATGTCTCATTGAGCCTGGCCGGCGTGGACTTGTCGTAGGCGTACATGTACCGCCCCACGATCTTGCCGTTGTAGAGAACGTCGAGGTACTGGCCGGCCTGATCGTTGAACGTGAAGCCGGCGGACTCGTCGGCCGCGTGGAGGGCAAACATGGAGGCGCAGGCGAGTAAGACAAACACGGAAACCGGGCGCATGTTGTTCAATCCAAAATCTAAAATCGAAAATCGAAAATCTGAAATCCCTAGCTGCGCCACGGGCGCTGCCTGGTCACGCCGTCCAGCGCGGCCTTGGCGATCTTCACGTCCTCGGCGATCTCAAAGTCGAACATGCCGACCAGGATATGGTCGGCGCCGCTTTCGAAGCAGTACCTGAAGGCATCCTTCGGTTGTATGGCGCCGGCCGCCATAGTCTTGAAGGCGATCCAGGGCTTCTCGACAGTCTTCATGGTCTCGATATGGGCCTTGGGGTCCTTGCACCAGTAGCCCGGCACTTCGGAGAGGGGGCCCCCGACCTGTTCCGGCTTAGGCGCACTCGGATAGCGGTGGTGATGGAAGGTCTTGATGTAAAAGTCCGCGGGGACCTGGGCTTTCTCGCATTGGATGACCACGTTCAGATCGTGGCAGCCCACACCGCACGGCACGTTGTACTTCTTGGCGACCTCGACTGCCTTGCCGATGAGGTCAACTTTGCCTTGTTGGACCAAGGGGTCGGAGCGGACGCCCCAGATGTAGATTGCGTCCGCACCCTGGTCAATGAGTTCCTTCACCTGGAACTCATGGTCCTTCATGTCGGGCGCAATGTTGGCTGTGGGGCAGATGATCCACTGCATCTTCCCGCCCTGCTTGCGGTGCTGCTGGAGCAACTTCATGGGCAAGGGCGGGTTGTGCATGGACATGGTATTGATGCCGTGCTGTTCGGCCAGGGCCAGCGTTTCAAGGATTTTGGCCTCGGTGTTGTAGTGGGCGGCCAGGGCGTAGACGTATTGCAGGTCGCGGCTGTGGGTATAGTGGCTCAGCAGGTTGCCCCCCAAGAGCATGCGGCTGACCTGGAGCTTGCCGATCTTGCCCAGCGGCAACGCATCCGCCGGGGCCGGCGCCGCCTTCGGGGCATCGTCAGCCGCGGCCTTGCGGCCGCTGAGGCCCGCGGCCAGCGCTCCGCCCGCGGTGAGCGCGATCGAGTTCCTGATGAAGTTCCGGCGGTTGATTCCTGATGACATGGTTTGGGCCTCCACTCCTGTTTCGTTTCGCCTCGCGGGCGGGTACGCCCGCGCCACTGGTTACACTCACTAGAGCATACACCCGAAAGCGGCGCGCGTCATCTTCGGATTCCGGGGACACGGTCCCGATTTCCAAACGGCCGGAAATCGGGTCATGTCCCCGGAATCCTCATTCGCCGTAAACTCGCCGCGCCTGGGCGGCGAAGCGCCGCCGCAGGTCGTCAATCTCAAACTTGGGGTGGCCAATCAGGTATGAATGCACGGTGTTGTTGAACTTCTCATGCCAGTGTGGCGGGATGTTCTTCAGCCCCAGCGCCGCGCCGGCGATCGAACCAGCCGTGGCGGCAGTACAGTCGTTATCCATGCCCATCGCCACGGTTTCGCCGATCACGCGCGTGAAATCTTTGGCGCCGATGGCCAAGCCCCAGATTGTGAGGCACGCGTTGTTGAGCGTGTGCACGCCGTGCATGCCCGCGAACTTCTTCTCCATCGCCTCCCGGGCCTGCTTGTAGTTCCCAATCTTCGGTGCGGCGCTCAACGCCCACTTCACCGCCTTGGCGAGCGCGCAATCCTTGGGAATCTCAGTCAGGCCGATCTTGAGCGCCTCAATGGGATCATCTATTGCGCAGGCTGCGGCAATCGTGGCGGCAAAGAACATCTCGCCGTAAATGCCTTGCCGGCGGTGGCTGATGCAGGCGTCGTGATAGGCCAGGGCCGCGGCTTTTTCAGGCCAGCCGGCCGCAAGGTAGCCCCACGGATCGGAACGAATGTCGGCTCCGATCCATTCACAGTATGGGTTCTCAATTTCGCCCGCCCTGAGCGCGGGAATGCCTTTCTTCAGATTCTTCAAGGCCACATCTTCAGCCGTGCAGGCGTAGGGCAAGTACTTCAGCCAGGCCTTGCCGACGTCGGCGACGCTGAAATCCGGCCCGAAGTCCTCGACGATCAGCAACCCCAGCAGCGTGTAGGTGATGTCGTCATCCACCGGGACGCCGTTCATCTTGGGGCGCGTGTACGCGTCGTTGCGGCTGAAGGAATAGCGCAGCTTGTGGGGATTGGGAATGCTGCTCCAGTAATCGCGCGGCGGGAAGGCGTCGCCGATCTCCTGCGCCCATTTCTCCATGTCCACGATGGACCAGAATTCAACGGGTGCGCCCAGAGTGCAGCCGGCCATGCGGCCCAGGAACGCGCCCGGCATCCGTTCCTCATAGCGCGCGGCATCGAATTTCGGCCACAGCTTGCGCGGCCCCTTGGGGCGCAAGGCCTGTATGGCCGCGAGGCTGTTTGGCTCCCTGGCGGCCAGGGCTTTGTCAATCGGGCGCGCTCTTATCCTGTGCAGCGCACGTTGCAGAGCTTTCTCCGCTTCAGCCAAGGGTGGTTCCAATCCCGTGGCGCCGTATTCGTGCTGAAGTTGTGTGTAAAGACCGATGTCGCGGACCAGACGGTTCAGGTCTGGCAGCTTCGGGTATGGCATGAGTGGTCCCCTCCTTCTCTGTGTGCATTGTCTACATCATCTTGGCCGGATGTTCATCACAATTTCCGCCCATCTCCTTCCAAAACGCGTGTATCTCGCCCACCAGCCAGCGCTTCTCAGCCTCGCTGAGGCCGCTGCCGAAAAACACGGGATTGTAACGGCCCTGAAGAGAGATGCACACAGCGTAACCCGGCCGGCCTCTCTGCTCGTAGGGGTCAGCGATTTGTACGCCGGTGACTTCCGCCATACGGAACTTCTTGTCCCACTTGCACCCGAACAGCGCACGCCGCAGAATGCCGCGCTCACGGTCCATCACCAGTATTACTTGTCCGAAGACGCCGTAGAGCGCACCGACGGCTGTTGCCAGGCCCACAAGGATGAACGGAATCATCAACCCGACAGCGAAGGCCGATCCCATCTGGATATCGGCATTGCCCTGGGGAGTCTTGCCGCTGAAAGCCTCGCGCATCGCCATGATGACGATAGACCACGTGCTAGCATTCCAAACAAGGGCGAAGAAAGTGAAGCCGCAGCCTGCCCCGCGAAAGCCCGCGCGCGGCAGCGTCACGGTCAGGCAATCGCGGCTGTGGGTGAGCACGCTCTTGGCATCAGCGGGGCGCATGCTCTGATTGGGGACAGCGTTAAGTCGTCCCACCAAGGGGAAACTTTCCTGACAGGCTGCACAGAAGGCCACGTCTCTAGCCAGATCCAGGCCCTCCGCTGGGATCGGCACTGAACATTTTGGGCAGTTGATTTTCATCAGATCTACGCGCCTTCCGGCTTTTCTGTGGCAATGACATCAACTTTCCCTTAGTCTACCCCGCGGTGCTCTTGATGGCAGAGGACAACCACAACATTGCCGTTGCTGAATCGGCGCCTGCGCCGCCAGCCGAACCGATCTCGCAACTGCTCACGCCCCAGTTCATGGGCAAGCTGGGCGCGCTGGGGGTGGTCAGCAAGAAGATTCTGGCCGGCAAGCTGCGCGGGGAGCGGCGCAGCCGCAAACGCGGCGAATCGCTCGAATTCGCCGACCACCGCGCCTATGCCCAGGGCGACGACCTGCGGCGCATTGACTGGAATCTCTATGGGCGCCTCGAAAAACTCTTCCTCAAGCTCTTCCTGGCCGAGGAAGACTTGAGCATCTACCTGCTGCTCGACGCCTCGCGCTCCATGGACTTCGGCTCCGTCAACAAGTTCGACTATGCCCGCAAGGTGGCCGCGGCCGTGGCTTACATCGGGATCAACAACCTCGACCGCGTGACGCTCACAGTCAACGTGGGCGGCGAGGAGCACAACCTTTCAAACATCCGCGGCAAGAAGCAGGTCTTCCGGCTTTTCGATTTCCTTTCCAAGATCCGGCCCGCAGGCAAGACCAACCTGTTGGAGGCCGCGCGCCGGTTCATCATCCGCAACCGCCGGCCCGGCGTGCTGCTGCTCATCTCCGACTTCCTCGATCCCGACGGTTTTGAAGCGCCCTTGAAGACGCTCAGCGCCGCGCGCATGGACCTCTTCGCCATACACGTGCTGGCCAAAGAGGAGATCGAGCCGGTGCTCACCGGCGATTTCCTGCTCCTGGACAGCGAGAGCGGCGACCGGCTGGACGTGACGGCTTCGCGCCGCCTGGTCGAGAACTATCAGAAGACCGTGCGCGGCTTCTGCTCCTCGCTCCAGCAGTTCTGCGCCACCCGCGGCGCCGCCTATCTTTTCGCCTCGACGGAACTGCCCTTCGAGGCGCTGGTGCTCGACTACCTGCGGACGGCGGGGCTGGTGCGGTGAGCTGTCCTACTCCCCCGCCGCCTTCTTCATTTTCGCCAGTCCAGTCTTGGCCACGGTCAGCGCGTCCTGCTTCCAGTATGCGGCGTTGAACAGTTCCAACGACAAGACGCCCTTGAAGCCGATGGCGCGCAGGTCCTTGAAGAGCTGCGGCAGCGGCGCAATGCCGTCGCCGGGGTAGACGCGATCGCTGTCGTCTATCTTTTCGCGCGCCGGCGCGGCCGGATAGTCGTTCATGTGGAAGCAAGGCAACATGGCGCCTTTGAGCTTCCGGATGCCCGCGAAGTCCGAGCCGCCCTTGTAGAGATGGTAGACATCGAGCAGCAGGCACGCGTTGCGTTTGCCGCAGCCGGCAGCCACTTGCAGGGCTTCATCCAGGCGGCCGAGGGTCTTGGAGAAGCCCCAGACCTCCAGCAGCGGCGTGACGCCGGTCTTGGCGCCCAGTTCCATCAAGACGCCGAAACGCTCAGCGCTTCTCTCCGGCGGGACCACTACCTTGTCGGCGCCGAAGGCCGGCGCCGCGATGTGCCGGCCGCCGAGTTGGGCCACGATTTCCATGTTGCGCCTGGCTTCGGCAAGTCCTTTCGCGCGCAGCGCGTCGTCGTCCACGATCCACTCGAAGAATCCGATCGCACCGGCGAGTGCGAGGCCCTTGTCGGAGAGCAGCTTGCGCAGATCCGCGAGCGAGCCGCCGGCGGCGACGTAGGCGTCGAGTTCCTTGATCCACGGCTCGATAGCTCCGTAGCCGGCCTGGGCGGCGATCTCGATCTCTTCAACCAGCGGCAGTTTCTGGCCGCTGATCGTGCTGGTGTTCAAGCCGTAGCGTAATCCGGCCTTGGGTGGTGTGGGCGATGTCTTAGCCATGCTCCCTCCTTTGAAACGGTCATTTCTTCTTCGGCGGCTCCGGCGGCGCCAACTCCAGGCACTGCGGCGTCACAGTCGCGACGTTGGGCGTGACGTCGCTACTGACGTTGCCGGTGGTCCAGGCCAAGGCGCCCAACAACAGGTTCTGGAAGAGCGGGTTCGTCCAGATGTCTTCGCGATGTCCGAAGGAAGTGTAGAAGACCCGCCCTTTGCCGTGCAGGCGCGCCCAGGTTGCCGGGTAAGGCGGGCGCTGGTAAACGGCGCCGTTCATGCCCTTCGTTTCCTGCACGAGGATGACGTGCAGGTCCGGCGCGAAGTCTTTGTGCGCATACCATTCCTCAAGCAATTCGACGCCGTCCTTGAGCGCCTCGCAGCCGGGGAACTTGGGGTCCGTGCAGGTCAGCTTGGCCTTCTGCTGCGGGCCGTGGCTGACAAACTCCCCGCCGAGCATGGCCAGGTAGGGATCGAGCTTGTCTCCGGCGTTGTGGTTGCGGTCTCCGGGCGAATGGAACGAGTCGGTTGAAGGATGGATGCCGATGAACCCTTTGCCGTTCTTGACCGCATCCAGCAAGGCGGCCTTGCCTTCGGGCGGCATCGGCGGACTGCCGTCCGTGGCTTTCGCCGCCGTCAACACGCCGCTGGTGTAGAAGGCCAGGGCGTCGTACTTGGCAAGATTATCTGGAGTAAAGACGCCGCCATCCTTCGTGCAGGTGACCTCAAAATTGTTCTTTGCGCCAAGCTCAGTGAGTATCTTCTCCGAATAGCTGGGGTTGTCGCCCGTGCGCTTGACGACACTGTGTTCGAAGCCGGCGGACTTGGTGAAGTAGAGCACCTTGCGCTTGGGCGTGTCGCCCTCGGCGCCCCGCACCCAAGGCAGACAGCCCAGGCCTAAGCCTGTGGCGGCGGCGCCACTGCCCAGCAACCATTCACGGCGATTCATGTTTTCATCTCCCCAATTCAATTCCGAGTTCCTTGGCGATCTTCGCCACGAACTCCCTGTGCTTTTCCGGACAGTTGTGCTGCCAGGCCTGAAGATGCTCCTTGAAGGCCGGCGCGTTGCCGGCCGGCGCCGCGTTAAGATACTCGACCGCCGCCCACTCGCCCGGCGTTTCCTCAAAGAGTTTCAACAGCACAGCCGCCACGATGTTATTCCGTTCCCTGTCGCAGGATTCCTTCTC
>JBEKKG010000371.1:0-7313 GCA_050010835.1 Planctomycetota bacterium | reverse complement strand
AGCTGCTTGTCCGGCCAGACGCGGTACAGCTCGGTGAAAGCTTCGAGCAGGTGAATGTGGGTGTTCATGGACTTGCGGCCGTAGAGCGTTCCAATGCCGTCCTGGGGCTTGCCCGCGGAGGGCGGGGCCAGCAGCGGCTGGCCGGCGCGTGACAGGGCCTCGTAATAGCCGCCGTTGGCGGAATCGTGAGCGTTCTTGTCGAGCCAGGCGAAGGCGCGCTGCGCCAGGTCCAGCGCCACGGCATCCTGCGTGGCTGCATACGCGGCTGCGGCGCCATAGATGCCGAAAGCGATGCCATAAGCGTGCTTCTCAGCGCCAAAGCGTCCACAAATCCGGCCCTGTTCGTCGAGCCCCCAGAAAAGCCCGCCGCACTCCCTGTCCCACAGCACTTCATTCAGAAACTTCGCGCCGTGCCGCGCGTATCCTTTGTAGGCTTCTGCCAATTCAGGATAGCACAGCGCCACTTTGGCGCTCACCCATGTCATACGCCCCTGGAAGACGAGGAATCTGCTGGTGTCCAGCCCGCGCTTCCAGTCCTGCGTGAAGCTCGCATGAAACCCGCCGTGTTCCTTGTCCACGCAGGCCGGGAACCACTTCGCCAGCACCTCGTCCTTGAGGTGCCGCTCCATTTGGTCCGCCAGGCGCAGGCAGGTTGCGCGCGTGGGTGCAGGCGCTGCTTTTTCTCGCTGGGAATCCGGCTCGCAGCCTGCCAACAAGACGGCAGCAAGCCACAGGTGAGTGAATCTGCCAAGCTGCGGCACAAGAAGCCCCTCCCCGAATGTCCGATGCCTCACCGCACGCCTACGGCTCAGAGAATTGGTCAAAGCCCTTCGCGCGAAGACCTTTTTTCAACTCCTCATCTTCAGTCCACAGTTTTCCATCCAGATGCAGCGTCAGGGCCACAAAAGGGGTGTCCTTTTCGTCAATGTCCCGGCATAACCGGCGTGCCTCGAGCCAAGTGCCGAGTGGTATGGCGCACTCATCCGCAAAGCGGATGCGGGCTAGCAACGCATTCAGGACCTCCAGAAGCTCCTCCTCGGAAAGCTCCGTGGCTGCGACTAGCCGCTCCTTGTGTTTGAAAAGCTCCACGAAGAGAAAGCGCGGACTAAAGAAAGAGGGCTCCAAGTCTGCAAACAACTCATCGCGCAACCGGGACCGGCTCTTTACCAAAGCCGCAAAGAGCACACTGGTGTCAACGATGATAGCGGGACTCATTTGTCCTCGCGCTCGGTGAAGCGCCCCTGGTTCCGCGCCCACCAATCCGCCTTGAGGTCTTCCGCTAGTTTGCGTGCCGCGGCGTCCGTCAAACGGCTGCGCCGCGCGGCAGCCTCGACACGCAGCCAATCCACGAATGCGTTCGTGGCGTCTGGCGGCATGTCGCCAGTCGGAATATGCACCCGGATTTCATGTTTGCTGGCCTCAACTGTAATCATATTGGCATTATACTATACGGCGCGCCGTTGAAATCCAGGTTTTTTTCTGCCTCAGGTTCCCGGCATTGGGCTTTGCCTCCTCACCGTGCGCCCCCAAGGCCCCATGCCTAAAGCCTAAAGCCCATGTTCTCACTTCAGCGTCCATTTTCTGGACGTGTATAATTTCCGGGCAATGGAGACGTACCGCCCCGCTGTGAAGTTCTTCTGCGTGACAAGGTCAAACTGGAACGAAAGGTTCAAGTCCACGTCAACAATGTTGTTGCCATAATCCAGCCAAAGGTTGCTGCCGCCTACGCCGGTCGCGGGCACATATGTCAACTGCAGGCTGAAGACCCCCGAACTGACGTTGACCGAGAATTTCTTCAATCCTGTAGCTCCGGAGCGCGCCGTGAACTTCCAAGCGCCTTTCGAGACGACGAACTGGCTGCACGGCAAGGAGGTCGAGTAATCTCCGACCTCGAAGAGGAAATTGCCGGTATTTGACGGCTGGTATTTGGCGCCATTGGGCAGCACGAGCTGGCCCGCTATCGTGAAATTATGGCCCAGGCCCGCGTTACCGGGGAGCTGGACCTCCTGTGCCGCAAAGCTGGTGATGAGGAATGTCCCCGAAGCAATTTGGCCCGTTCTCTGGAAGGAGTAGGTCCCCGTGCCGCTCTTCTTTATGGTGGCCTTGTACTTCAGGCCCACAACTGCCGTGGCATTCAGTGTGCCGACCTGTACGGTGATTGGAACGTCAACAATGATTGCCGGAGAGACCGTGGTATTGTGCGCGCCCAAAACATCGAGTTCCGGCTGAAGATTGTCCTTTGTAACCTGGAGACTGAAGACGCCCGTGCTGCCATTGAGTGTAAACTGGTACAGCGGGGTCTGGGAGGCATTCGACTTGAACTGGCCTTTGGCATCCAGAGCGAACGGGTGGCCGACAGAACCGATCGAGACACTGCCCGTCAATCCAGTCAGAGATACAGGCAACGTGGTGGCGTCAATGGTCCCGCCGATCACAGCCGTATCGTTTTGCAGTTGAGTGAAATCCAGCCCCAGTGAAGCGGACTTGATGAACAGATTGGTTACCAGGCCCTCGGAACTCGCCAGCGGCGTCCCCACAAAATTCTGGCCCACGGCGCCGCCTGCGCCGACGGTGATTATCGTCGTGCCGATTACACTGTAATATCCTTTGGTCAAAGTCAATTGCGCGACATAGGTCCCATTCTGGGAATACCTGTGAGTCGTCGTCGTATACGTGCTCGTGGTGCCGTCGCCGAACGCCCAAGTCAGAGTATCGTAGCTTCCGGTGGAGCCGTGGCCGTCAAAACTGACATCCAAGGGCGCGGAGCCGGACGTGGGTGAGGCCACGATAACGGGCAGCAGCGCAGTTCCCGGGTCCGCCACCGTCGCATCCACCAGCGCACCAAAGATATTGTCCACGTCGCCGGCCACGGTGGCTTTTCTCCGCCCGTCCAACCAGGCCACCAGAAACTGATTGCCGTACTGGGCCGCGACCGCATAGCCCAGGTTGCCCGTCGAACTGCTGTCAATCTGGAAAGGAATCGGATCCTGGTCCGTGCCGTCAAAGCCAATTCTCTTGCCCAGGATATGGTAGGTGGTGCTGTTGACCATCTCGCTCCGCAGGAACAGCCATTCGCCCACGGGGTTGCCGTTCGTCGTAACCGCCGCGCCCACTGTTCCCGCGAACGCGGGGACGTATTGATATAGATCGAGAGGGGTTCCTGTCGGCCCCAGTCCCACCACGGCAAATACGCCCTGCGGCGGTGTTACTACGCCCAAGGTGCTGAGATGGTGCAAGTACACTGCGCTGTTCGTGGTCTGGTCCAAGGACGAGAGGATTTGCCAGTCGGAACCAATGAATGCAACTCCGATAGGCCGGCCGAATCCCTGCGGGGTCCCGGTCGCGGATTCCAGGAACAGGCTGATCCCGCCAGGGTCGAGCACGGTGCCGTTTTGGGCGATGCGCGCCGCGCGCGTCAGCGCGGGGTTTTCGCTGTTCTCGCGATAGATCACCAGCGTAGCTCCCACAGGCGTCTGAGGCGCCAGAAAAAGCAAGGCTTGGTTGGGTGTCGCGGTCTGGGCCGGAATAGTCTGCGGATTCGCCACAGTCCCCTGGCTGGTCACACGCGTAAAATAGATCTGGGATCCGGTCGCGGTGGTGGACGAGCCCGAGGTGGTAACGCCGCTGGTCCAGGCCACCACGAAGTCGCTGCCGTTGAAGGCCACCAGGGGATCCTCTTCCACCGTCCCCGTGGTGGTCGCGATTAAGAAATCCGTGTTGCCGATGAGCGTGCCGGCAAAAAGGTTTGACCCGCTGGTTCCGGCAGATACGAGCGCGCCGTGTATCTCCGCACCAGCCTGCTCGTCTTGAGTCCAGACCACGAGCCAGTTCGTGCCGTCAAACGCGATCTCGACTCGCTGGAAACGATAGCCCCGCGGAGCGCCGGAGCTTCCGGAAAGCGCAATAGGCGCTGACACAATCGCGCTTGGAGTTACTACTGACGCCATCATCTGGGGACTGTCCACTCCGGCCCTCAAGTCGTCCCATACGACCAGGAAGTTGTTGGCCCCTGCCGCCACAGCCGGCGGGCCCACGCCGTAGGGGTTGTCCTGCGAAATCTGGAAATCGCCGCCGCCCACCAGCGGATCCACTTCCAGGGGGCAGCGCGCCTCGCGGAGCCAGGTTTCGGGAACGGCGAAACTCACGCTGCGCCGGTCCGCGGCCAACTGCGGCTCCAGCACCAGGCCGTGCCGGCAACTATCGCGCACCATCACCTGGCCGTAGCGCGCCGCGCAGCGTCTCTTAGCATCCACGAACAGCAGACCGCCGCCGCGGCCCGGGCGCGGAGGCAGCGCGGTCAGCCCGCGTAACTCCAATTCGCACACAAACCTCAGCGGCCCGGGACCCGCAGGCAGGTCTGCCAGCACGAAACTCTGTTCCACCCCGTCCCCGCGCGGGACATACCGCTCCTCAAGACCAGACGCGCGCCGGCAAGACAAGCCGCTCCCGCCATCCCACGCGGCGAACTCCCGGTTCGCAGCCACTCCGTCAAAGATGATGTTCTCGCCGCGCGCCACTTGCTTCAGCTTCACCCGCAGTTCCGTTTGCTTCTGCTCTTGCGGGAGAAGCCTGGATGCGGGGGCGGCGTAAGTCAACGGCCTGTAAGTCAGCCCTTGCGCTGCCGACAACAGCGCCTGGTAGTCTGCAGTGCGCGCTTCAAAGGAACCGTCCGCAGCCGGGACAAAGACGGGCGCCAAACTTTGTGGCACAGGCTGCCCAGCCTGTGCGGGTCCTCGCAGGCTGACAGCCTGTGCGGGTCCTC
The DNA here is from genome assembly GCA_050010835.1 of Planctomycetota bacterium. GTDB lineage: Bacteria > Planctomycetota > SZUA-567 > H5-PLA8 > H5-PLA8 > JAPLOD01. The sequence goes on along the minus strand of JBEKKG010000371.1, from coordinate 2,551 downwards.
GCAGGCTGACAGCCTGTGCGGATCCTGGCAAGCTGACAGCCTGCGCCGCGTTCGCCCGTGCTCTCTCCGGCACACGGATTGCAAATCCGAGCGCTAGGCTCAAAGCGGCGCCGAACAGGATCAAACCAAATCGAAGCTCTCGACTTCTGCTCATTTCTCCACCTTCCGGGATCGGGACTCACAGCCATTGAGTCTGTGACTCAAATCAGACGCTCGGTTTCCATATTCTCTCTTGATTTTCAGGGAATGTTCCAGACGGCCGGGAAAAGGCTCGAAGCTTGGCCTCGTCGCCGTGCGCACCCCAAGCCTCAAGCCTGATGCCTAATGCTTATGCCGTGTTCTTGGGATCGCGCGTGATGCGCCGCACAATGCCCACGATCCGCAGGCGGTGTTCCTTGGTTATCTCGATGGGTTCAGAGGCTGGGTTGTCGCCCTGGAGGACGATCTTGAAGCCGGTGTCTTTGCGGTCGCTGATGTGCATGCGTTTGAGCACGGGCTCGTCATCGTCCACGCTGGCGCAGACGATCTCGCCCTTGAGGCCTTTCCAAAAGTCCCTGTCGGCAGGCCCGACTGTCTCGTCGAAGGGCTCCAGCACATAGTTCACGCTTTCAACCACGAGGATATCACCCTCGTAGATATTCGGGCGCATGGATTGCCCGCGCACCAGCAGGCAGTAATGGTTCTTCCGCGGGAAGATGGCCTCGACCTCCGCCGCCTCTTTGCTGAGCGCGAAGGCCGGCTGGTAGTCGGCCGCGATGTTGGCCAGCACGGGCAGGTCGTGCAGCGCCGGCACATCGCTTTCCTCCACTTCCGCAGTCTTGATCTGCCCGCGTTGCGGCGCCTGGGCTTCCATGCGCTGCAATTCCTGCTGCAACTCGTTGAGCTTGCCCACGACGCGGGTGAAATCCCGCTTCGTGCTGGTGTAGGAGTCTTCTCCCGTGAGCAACCACGAGGAAGTGACTCCCAACCCCTTGGCGATGCCCTCAATCTTGTTGGAGGAGGGATCGTCTATGCCCTTCTCCCATTTCCAAACCTGCTTGATCGTCACGCCCGAGCGCCGTCCCAGTTCTGTCTGGGAGATGCCGAGCTGTTGCCTGCGTTCCCGGATCCTGCGTGTTATCTCGCTCATGTCCCCTAGTGTACTCCAAGCCCACCCTGTTGCGCAAGTAGCATCACAGTACATTTTAGATTTTTTTGGCGGTGTGCAATCGAAAATCCAAAATCTAAAATCCAAAATTCCTTTACTCCAGCCTCGGCCCCTCGATCCGCTCGCCGCGCTGCTGGCGCGCCTGTTCCGCGGGCTCGAAGGTCCCGTAGAAGAGCGCGTTGGCGTCCATCCAGGTGGCGAGACGTTCAATGTCTTCGGGTCCCAGCTTGGTGTCCTCGTGGCCCGCCAGGAGCTTGCGCATGATCGCACTGCCGCGGGCGCCGAAGAACCCGGGCGTGGCGAGCGGCTCGCTATTGGCCTTGCGGAAGTCGCCGCCCGACCATTGCGAGAACGGCACCAGCGGCGCCAGGGCGTTGTAGCTGGCCGTATAGCGGCCCTTCGGTTCGCCCGTGAGGATGACCTTGCCCTTGGGGTTCTCAGGGCTGTGGCAGCGGACGCAGAGTTTGTCCAGCACCGGCTGAACCAGGAGGGGATAAGACAGCGGCTTGGAGCCATCGGGACCAGCCCGAATACTGGAAGCCTCGCGGCCCAGGGCCAAGGCGCGCCCGCCCAGCGGCGGAGCGGTCATGCGGTGCTCATGGCAACCGACGCACGCGGCGGCCTCGCCGCTCTGCAGATAGGTGATCGAACGCATGACCTGCACCGCCTGGCCGTGCTCATCCAGGGCCTGGAACGACAGCGGCACGCCGGCCGGCGCGCGGAAAAAGGCGGAGCCGTCCGCCTCGACGGGCACCGTGCCCAGCACCTGTTTGCCGGGCGAAGCGTTGGCCAGTCCCACCGTCGGGTTGTTGATCCCCGGCGTGCTTTTGGGCACCACTTGCACTATGCGCAGCCGTTTGACCGAGCCGGCGGGAAGAGCCGGTGCGGAGCTGTAGACGTTTTGCATAAAATATGTGCCCTCGCCCCGTGCGGCAAGGGGTGGACTGTCGAACCCCACCTTCTCCACAACCAGCGGGCGCGGACGGGGGCTGAGCAGCGCCGGCCAGACGCTGGCAATGTTCAGGTCGCGGTACAGCAGTTCCTTGTTGCCGAAGGCATCCACGAGATACAGGCCAAACATGTTCGGGGCATTGGCCTTCGGTTCGCCGAGCAGCCCCTCGAAACTGTAGGAGGCCAGGAAGCACGTTTCGCTGAGCGGGAACGGGCTGCGATAACAATGCCCCGGCCAGCGCCTGGCTTGTACTGGCGTGGGTGCCCCCTGGACCGGCACGGCCCCGCGCCACTGCCCTCCCACGGCCGTCTCGCTCTCCGGGAAAAGCGCGTCCGGGGTCAGGCGCGAGAGCGGCGCTTCGCCGTCCACGCCTCGGGTGGCATCCACCAGGATGATCGAGCCGGCCGTCATGGCATGGTGCGCGGCGGCGGTGGCCATCACCCGATGGGAGC
>JBEKKG010000370.1:0-7328 GCA_050010835.1 Planctomycetota bacterium | reverse complement strand
CCGTCGCGCACCAATTTGCACCGCTCAAAATCATCCAGGTGTGCATTGATGACGACGCCGGCTACGCGCAGTTGGCGGAGGCCGAGCAGAAATTGCACATCGCTCAGCCGGGCGACCTGACAGTCATCCTGAGTGTCCCCGCACCCCCGAGTCCGCCCGCCGAAGAGGAGAAAGGAAGGGCTGCTGAACACAAGCAGCGAACCGAACAGCTTGTGCTGGCCAGCACACTGGAGCGGCGCGACGTGGAGCAGTACCTTGCCGCCGTGGTCAAGCGCCTGCGGAATCCTGCTGAAGGCAAGGGGCGGCTGGAGCCTGACGTGTCCGCTTTCGCTGCCGAAGTCTTCGGCAAGGGCGCGCGGGCCGAGGCCGGGCCGGACAACACGGCCGAACACAACCGTTACTACGCGGTGTTCGCGGGCACCAAGCGCGTGGGCTGGATCGTGGACGCTTTCCGGCACGTCGGTTGTCCCACCTGCAACGACATGCAGTTCCTGATGGCCGTGAGCGGGGCTGAGCCTAAAGTGCTGCTCATTCGTCCGCAACGCGACCTCGAACGTCTCGCCGTCAGGCTGGACGACAGCGCCAGCAAGACTTTCCTGGAGCAGTTCAAGGGCCGCAACCCGGAGACCAGTCAGATCAAAGTGGACGCCGTCAGCGGGGTGACGAAAACCTGCCGCCTCTACGAAGGCGCCGTGCGGGACGCTCTGGCTGAAATCCAGAAGCGCGAGAAACAATGAACAAGGCTTTATCCCACATTCCGCGTCTCCGTGTCCCCGCGTCTCCGTGTCCCCGCGTCCCCGCATCTCCGTGTCCCCGTGTCTCCGCGTCTCCGCGTCTGGCGGGCCTTTTGGTTTTAACCTTCGGGCTGCTGGCCCCCTGCGGGGCCGCCGAACCGGACAAGCCGCTGCTGACGGTGCTCTTCACCGCCGAAACCCACGCCGCGCTGCTGCCGTGCGATTGTCCGCTGCAACCGCTCGGCGGCGTGGCGCGCCGCGCCACGCTCATCAAACGTTACCGCGAGCGCGGGCCGGTGCTGCTGGTGGATGCAGGCGGCTGGCACGCGGGCGGGATTTACGACGAGGACTCCGACGGCGACAAGGCCCGCGACGAATTGCGCACCTGGCTCGCGGCCTCGGCCATGAAGCTGCTGCGCTACGACGCCATCTCCGGGCACGCCGGTGATGAGTGTTGGAAAGGCCAATACGAACCGGCCACGGACGTCGAAGGGAGAAGGGCCGGCTCTGGGGCGAGCGCACTCCTTGTCCCCTTGCAGCATCAGGCTGCGGAAAACGGCGCCCGCCTGTGGCTGCGGCTGCCGCGGGAACATGGGGGCGGTCCGGAGGATCGCCCTACGGCGCCAGTGCTCATCCTTTCCCGCCTGGGCGAGGCGGATAGCACTGCGCTGGCGAACGGTCTTGCCGCTGAGGCCCTGATCCTCAACGCGGGCCGCAAGACGTCGCAGCGCGTCTGGTGGCGCAACGGCAACGCCACGCTGGCCAACTTCGATTTCCAGGCGCAGCGTTTGGGCGTCGCCGAGATTTACGCCGCGGCCCCGGGCTCCGGCCGCAAGTTCGACATCCGGGTGCGGCATGAGGCGCTCACGTCCGGCATCCCGGACGATCCGGAGATCGCCGCACTGCTCCAGCCGTACTTGGCGGCTTTGAAAAAGAAAGGCAAGCAGCGCCTCGAAATCGAGTTCTGGACTATGCCCGAGTGCCCCGGTTGCGCTCAGGCCTGCCCTGAGTTGCAGCGCCTGGCCGCCGAGCTTTCAGGCCGCGTGGCGATGTCGCTGCATTTCGTAACTTACAAAGAGGACGGCAAACTCCAAGCCCTCCACGGGGAGCGCGAGCTGCAGGAAGCCAGCCTCCAAGCGCTCGTCCAAAAGTATTACCCCTCGAAAATCTGGGAATGGCTCACTTGGCGGAGCCAGAAGCCTGACGCGCCCTGGCAGGACGGCGCGCGCGCGCTGGGCCTGCTGGCCGCCCGCTTGCGTGGTGCGCTGGCCCGCGGTGAAGCCGCCGGGCTGCTGGAAGCGGATCATGAGCTGATGGAGCGCCGGCAAGTCAACGGCACGCCTGCCCTCGTGATCGGCAACCGTCTTTACGACGATCAGATAGACCGTCCGCATGTGCTCCGCGTCCTCTGCGGGCTTCTCGACAACCCCAAACCGGAGGCCTGCAAGGACGTGCCGGCCTGTTTCTTCGACGCGCAGTGCCGCAAGCGCGGTTTTATCGCGCGCTGCCTGAATCCCGGCACGCCCGCAGCCCGCTGTGACACAGCGCAGCCCGCTGTGAAGGTCCCTGCGATCGTGGTAACGGACCGCGAGAACATCTACGACAACCATGAGCACATCCTGGAAATCCTGTTGGGCGACCTTCCCGGACTGGACTACCGCACGGTGGACCTAAGCGAGCCGGAAGGACGGACACTCATCGAAAAGGCCCGTGTTTCTCTCCTCCCGGCCTACTTCTTCGACCCCGTGGCCAAGACGGAAGCGGGCTACGCCGGCGGCATTGGCAAGGTGCTGCACGAGGACCAGAACGCAAGCTGGCTGGTGCTCCAGGGCGCCGGCACAGTCGGCGCACACCGCTTGGTGAAGCGCCCGCGCCTCAAGGGCCGGGTTGATCTCTTTGTCTCGCGCCTGAGCAAATCCGGGCAGGAAGCCCTGGAGACCGCGCTGGAGTATCAGCAAGCCGCCGGCAAGCTGGCCCCGGAAATCGTGCTGCACGACGCGCTGTACTGGAAGGTCAAGTCCTCCGCTGGAGCAGAGCAGCGCGAGCTGGCCGCGGCCAACGGCCTGGCTGAGATTGAGGAGGCCGCCCGCGCCGCCGCCGTCGCGAAACTGGCGCCTGAGAAGCTGAACGCCTATCTTCTTGAGCGCGGCAAGATGCGCGGCAGTTCGTACTGGGACGTCCCGTTGCGCGCCGTGGGCCTTGATCCCGCCAAGGTCCGCGAAATAGCACAGGCGTCCCCGCCTGCCCTGGGAGCGCCGGCGTCCCCGCCGACCGGCAGTGTGCTCCAGGCGCTGTATGCGGAAGCGGACTTCCTCAAGTCCCTGGACGCGGCCGGCGAAATTGTGCTGCTCGCGGAGAACTGCGAGCTGATTCCTATTAGCTCCCGCCGCGACTTGCGCGAGGTCTTCGAAAGGATTGGGCCGCGAAAATGAACGAACCGAAACCTGCCAACAAGCCGGAACCCCTCCCCCACCCTGTTCCCGCGGGCGGGGCGCCCGCGGCTCCTCGTCCGCGCCCGGTCACGGCGCTGAGCGCGGATGAACTGGTCGCGCTTTTCAGGAGCTGGCATGAGCCGGCCTTTCGGGCCACGCAACTCCAGGAGTTCGTCTTCCGCAGAGGCGTGACGTGTTATGCACAGGTCACCAACTTGAGCAAGGCCCTGCGCGAGCGGCTGGCCAGCGCGGCGCCGCTTTACGAACTTGAGTTGCAGGCAGAACGCTCCGGTGACGAAGCCGGCAAGTGGCTATGGAAGGCCGCGGACGGCGCGCTGATCGAGTCGGTGCAAATCAGCAGCCCGGACCACCACACGAGTTGTCTCTCCAGCCAGGTGGGCTGCGCGCTGGGCTGCGTTTTTTGTGCGACGGGCCGCAGCGGCTTTGAGCGCAACCTGCGGGCGCACGAGATTGTCGAACAGTATCTGCTGATGCGGGCGCATTCGGGAGTTCATTGCAGCCACATTGTCTTCATGGGCATGGGCGAGCCGCTGCTCAACTATGACGCAGTGCTTGCCGCGGTGCGCACGCTCAACAACCCCATCCCGCATGGCGCCGCCATTGCCGCACGCCGCATCACCATCTCGACCGTCGGCATCCCGGAGGCCATCCGCCGCCTGGCCGGCGAGAAGCTGCAGCTCGAATTGGCCATTTCCCTCCATGCGCCGGACGAGGAAACCCGCCTGAAGCTGATTCCCGCGGCCAAGCGTTACTCCATCGCCGAGATCATGCACGCCGCCGAGGAGTACTCAGCCAAGACCCGCCGCCTGGTGACCTATGAGTACGTGCTGCTGGCCGGAGTGAACGACTCGGCGGACCAGGCCGGCGCCCTGGTGGGCCTGATTCAGACCCACCCTTGCAAGGTAAACCTGATCCCCTTCAACGAGGTGGACGGCTGCGACTACCGGCGCCCCGCACGGGCGGTTCAGGAGCGGTTCAAGAGTATTTTGGAGAAGGCGAGCATTCCCGTGACGATTAGGCTCTCCAAAGGGAACAAGGTGGATGCGGCATGCGGGCAATTGCGGCGGCAAACGTTGGGAGATAACACGGATGGTTCACCACAGAGGCACAGAGACACAGAGAACAGCAGAACCCAGGCTCTTGAATAATACAAAGCAGATGAAACGTGGGTTTAGCCTCTGGCGCGTATGCCTCCTCGTCTTCGCAGCCATCCTCATTGGAGGAGCAATCGCCTGGTACAAGGGCTGGTTCCAGCCGTTTGGCCCCGTGCGCCCCGCTAACGCCTTGATGGTCATCGTGCCGTACCAGTATGCAGGGACGTGGGTCTTTGACGATCCGGATGTGGGCCTGAAACGGGAACCCTTTGTTGCCGGCATACCCGAAATGATCGGCGACATGGTCAAAGATATACCGGAGGCCGAAAAGGGTTTTCGCCTCCTGTTTTCAGCGCGGCCCTTTCCGGGCCATACGCACAAATTTATCTGGCGGCGTGGCGACAGAACTGGGAACTGGTATTACTGCGAAAAATACGACAAAGAGGGCTGGCTCTGTCCGGGGCTTTTCAAGTACTTCAAGGAAGCGCCAAAGGAGATCTACGTGAAGGCGGAGAAGAAATGATCCTCAGCGAGCATATTGCACCTCCGCTTCTTTCAGCACGCTCTGGCGGAAATAGCGGCTTAGATCTTCCGGCGTGCGCAGATCAACCTTGCGACCGCTGAGAATCCCTGACAGTTCCCGTTCCAGGCGCGCGATGCCAAAGAGACCCGGAACTGCTTCAGGCTCGAACTCAACGAGCACGTCCACGTCGCTGTCAGGGCGAAAATCGCCGCGTAAAACTGATCCGAACAGCGCCAGGCGGCTGATGTGGTGTTCCCGGCAGAACGCTGCGGTCTTTTCTCTGTCTACCGCTATCTGCGCCATTACTCCACCTCCAGCACCCTCAGAAAGCACTGTCTGCGGACAGTAGCGCCTCGTCAAGAGCACAAGCCGCGAATGACAAGCCGACCTTGGCTCCCACCAGTGCCCAATGCCTAATGCGCAATCCCCGCTTGTACCCACCCTCGCAAGCGGGTATGTTACCCCTCCAGAGGGGCAGTCCGGTACGTTAGATGCACGAGATGGACTTCAATCAGCAGCCTTACTTGGTAGTGTGGGAGTGTACGCGCGCCTGCATGTTGGCCTGCCGGCATTGCCGGGCCGCATCCCAGCCACGCCGCCATCCGCAGGAACTGACTACTGAGGAGGGCCGGCGCTTCATCGAGCAGGTGGCGCGCGCCAAGCCCGGCATCTTCATTATCACGGGCGGCGACCCTGCGCAGCGCCCGGATTTCAAGGAGATGATCGCCTGCGGCGCGCAGCAGGGCTTGCGCGTCGCTTTCAGCCCCAGCGCCACGCCCAAACTGCTGGGCAACGATTTCAAGGAACTGAAGAGTCTTGGAGTGGCGCGCATGTCGCTGAGCGTGGACGGAGCGTGTGCGGAGACGCACAACGCTTTCCGCGGCGTCGCGAAATCGTGGGACTGGACGATGGAGGCCATCGCGCGCGCCCAGGCCGCGGAACTGCCGCTCCAGATCAACAGCACTTTCACGCGACGCAACATTGCCGAGTTCGATCTCTTCCCGCCGCTGTTGGAACGGATCAAGCCCGCGACCTGGAGTGTCTTCCTGCTCGTGCCCACGGGCCGCGGCAAGGTTGAGGACCTGCTCACGGGCCAGGAGATCGAGGAACTTTTTGAGCGGCTCTACGTTCTGTCCCAGAAGGTCCCCTACCCCATCAAGACGACCGAAGGCCAGCACTACCGCCGCGTGATCCTGCAACACTCCGTACCGCAGGCGTCCTCGCCTGCCGTGGGAGCGCCGGCGTCCTCGCCGGCCCTTCTGGTGCAGGCGTCCTCGCCTGCCGTTGTACCACACGTCTTTCCGTCCGCAGGGCAGGCGGGGACGCCTGCGGTACCCCCCGGCGCCAAGCCCTCCCCGTTTTCCGGCAGCATGGGCGTCAATGACGGCAAAGGCTTCGTTTTCGTCTCGCACGTTGGCGACATTTGCCCGAGCGGCTTCCTGCCGTACATCGCCGGCAATGTGCGGCGGGATGAATTGATCGAGGTCTATCGCAACAGTCCCATTTTCCGCGAGTTGCGCGACAGCAGCCTGCTGAAGGGCAAGTGCGGACGCTGTGAATTCAAGGACCTCTGCGGCGGCTCGCGGGCGCGGGCTTACGCCATGACCGGCGACCATCTGGCCGAGGAGCCCTTTTGCGTCTATCAACCCAAGTGAGGCAACCATGCTGAACATCACGACTCTTTATTGCGGCCTGAGCCAGCCCGCCGACGGATTGCGCTACGGCCGGGGCGAAGGGGCGCCGCGCAGCGCCGCGGAGCGCAAGCCGGTCGTGGTGTGGAACATCACACGGCGCTGCAACCTGAACTGCCTGCACTGTTATTCCGACTCTTGTGCGCAGGAGTATCCCGGCGAATTGACCTTCAGCGAATGCCAGGCCGTCGTGGACGACCTGGCCCAGTATGGCGTGCCCGCGGTCCTGCTTTCGGGCGGCGAGCCGCTGCTGCACCCGCGCTTCTTCGATCTGGCGGGCTATCTGGTGGGCAAAGGCTTGCGCCTGACCATCTCCACCAACGGGACGCTGATTGACCGCGCCACCGCGGCCAAGCTGAAGGAGTTTTCCTGCGCCTACGTCGGCATTTCGCTGGACGGCATCGGCCCCACGCACGACCACTTCCGCGGCCGTCCCGGCGCGTTCGAAAGAACGGTCGCGGCTTTCCGCAACTGTAGAGCCGAGGGGCAGAAAGTCGGCCTGCGCCTGACGCTTTCACGCCACAATGTTGAGGACCTGGAGCGGATCTTCGATTTCATCGAGCGTGAGGAGATCGAACGGGTCTGCTTCTACCACTTGGTGTACAGCGGGCGGGGCAGCGGCCTGCAAATCCTCACGCCCGAGGCCACGCGCCAGGTGCTGGACAAAATCATGGACCGCGCCGCGCGCTGGGCCGCCGCGGGACTCTCGCGCGAGGTGCTCACAGTCGGCCAGCCGGCGGACGGCGCTTACATGCTCCTGCGCTTGCGGAGGGAGAATGCGGACCGCGCCGCGCAAACGCTGCGCATGCTGGAATGGAATGGCGGCGGGCTGT
>JBEKKG010000369.1:0-7331 GCA_050010835.1 Planctomycetota bacterium | reverse complement strand
AGCTGAAATGTATGCCGCTCCTGCCGCCCGCTTCCGCGCCGCCCTCCACCACGACCGGGACCTGGTCCTCGACGACGCCCTCTTCGCTGACGTTGGCGCCGATGGCCTGGATCATGGCGAAGATCTCGGCGTTGGCCAGCATCTTCTCGGTGCGCGCCTTTTCCACGTTCAGCACCTTGCCGCGCAAGGGCAGGATGGCCTGCCATTTCCGTTCGCGGCCGGTCTTGGCGCTGCCGCCCGCGGAGTCGCCTTCGACCAGGTACAACTCCGTTTCCTCCGGGTCGCGCGACTGGCAGTCGGCCAGCTTGCCCGGCAAGCCGCCGCTGGAGAACGCGCCCTTGCGCCGCGCCAGTTCGCGCGCCTGGCGCGCGGCCTCGCGGGCCTGCGCGGCGGCGTTGGCCTTGCGGCAGATGGCCTGCGCCGTCTTGGGATTGGTCTCGCAGATTTCTTCGAGCTTCTGGCCCAGCAGGCTGTTGACCAGGCCCTCAACTTCCGCGTTGCAGAGGCGGTACTTGTTCTGCGAATCGTACTGCGGGTCCGGGATCTTGACCGAGATGATGGCGGTCAGGCCCTCGCGCAGGTCCTCGCCCGTGACCGGCGTGTCCTTGTCCATCAGTTCCTTGTCGCGGGCGTACTTGTTGAAGACGCGGGTCAGCGCCGTCTTGAAGCCGGAAAGGTGCGTCCCGCCGCCCGCCGTGTTGATGTTGTTGGCGAAGCAGAAGATCTTCTCGTCGTAGCCGTCGTTGTATTGAAAGGCCACTTCCACGACGATCCCTTCGGCCTCGGCGCGGCAGGTGATGACCTCCTTGTGGATCGCCGTGCGGCCGGCGTTGAGGTGCTCGACAAAGGCCTTGATCCCGCCGGGGTAATCGTAGTCTTCGGAGCGCCCGTTGCGGTCGTCCACCAGGCTGATCTTCAGCCCGGGATTGAGGAAGGCCATCTCGCGGAAGCGCTTGGCGAGCGTCTCGAACTTGAACTCCGGCTGCGGGAAGATCTGCGGGTCCGGTTTGAAGTGGTAGCGCGTCCCGGTGCGCTGGGAATCGCCGAGCCGTTCCACTGCTTTGCGCCGCACGCCGCGGTCGTACCATTGCTCGAAGCTGCCGCCGTCGCGGTGGACGACGACGTGAAGCCAATCGCTGAGCGCGTTGACGCATTTGACGCCGACCCCGTGCAGCCCGCCTGAGACCTTGTAGCCCTTCGTGTCGCCGAACTTGCCGCCCGCGTGCAGCTTGGTCAGCACCACTTCCAGGGTGCTGATCTTCTCCTCGGGATGCTCCAGCACCGGGATGCCGCGCCCGTCATCCTCGACGGAGATGGAGCCGTCCTTGTAGAGGCGCACCTTGATGTTCTTGCAGTGGCCCGCCATAGCCTCGTCCACCGCGTTGTCCACAACTTCGGCGACGAGATGGTGCAGTCCGTTCTCGTTGGTGCCGCCGACGTACATCCCCGGCCGCCGCCGGATGGCCTCCGGGAAGCCCAGGACCTTGATATCATCGGCGCCGTAGCTGCTTTCGTCCGGCGTTACCGTCCCGTCTTGACTGCCCTGCGTGACCTCACTCATTTCCGTCCCTCTGCCAAGAACGAGCGCCGCTGTTTCCGCCAAGCCCCTTTGCGCTTTTTGCTTCTGAGAAGTGTACTCATTCAGGGGCGTGTTTCCAGATGTGAATCAGGCGGGGCAGGAAAGAACCGGAGGAACCACGAAATGGCTAAAGAATCGAAGGCGGCACTGCCGGCAGAACTCGCGGCGCGCGCCGCCCACGTCGGCGACCTGGCCAAGTACCAGGCCGGCGGCATCGTCAGCCGGCAGATAATCCAGAAGAAGACCGGCTCGGTCACACTCTTCGCCTTCGACGAAGGCCAGGCGTTGAGCGAACACACGGCGCCCTTCGACGCCTTCGTCCAGGTGCTCGACGGCCAGGTTGAGATCACTATCGCCGGCAAGCCCCTGACGGTGCAAGCCGGGGAAGCGGTCATCATGCCTGCCGGGCAGCCGCACGCCCTGCGCGCGCTCACACAGATGAAGATGCTGCTGACCATGATCCGGGCGTAGGCTTGAGGCTTGAGGCTTTGGGTGCGCACGGTGAAGAGGCAAGCCTTATTCCTCAAGCCTCAAGCCTCATGCCTACTTTGGCTTGGCGTAGTTCAGCATCCCTTGGAAGTCCACGATGACCGCAGGCTCGTCGCCGACCACCCACGCGTCGTGTCCGGGCGGGACCAGGGCCGCATCTCCGGGCTTGCAGTCGAACTCCGTCCCATCGTCCATGCTGACCCTCAGGACGCCGGAGACACAGTACTGGAAGTGGGGCGCTTCACAACTCTTGGTCTTGACAAGGGGCTGCACTGAGGTTGCCCAGCGCCAGCCAGGCTCAAAAATGGCGCGGCCAATCGTAGCGCCGCCAATGTGGACTATTTCCACCCGTCCCTTGGGGAACTGGCGCACCTCGTCCGGTTTCCCAAAGCTCTTCAGTTCTGCCTTGCTCATACTTCCCTCCCTTCGCCCCGTACCTTGTTGAGACCTTGCCCCGAACCATTCGCCACGGAGGGCACAGAGAACACAGAGTGTGAAGACGGTTCAAACGTTTCACACACCTAATTCTACTCTATTCTCTGTGCTCCCGGTGTTCTTCGTCGCGAATAATGCCACCTCACGGTTTCCCGTTGCTCGCATAACCCTTGGACAGCACCTCCCGTTTGTATGGCCCGAACGGCTCCGCGTTCAGGGGCGCGTAAGCAATCCGCTGCTGGGCGGCCGAAACCTGTTGCAGGAAGTCCAGCAGTTTGCCGTACTTCTCCGGCGTGATGCGTTGCGCAGGGAGAAGGTAGGAGCGCGTACACGTCAAAGTGCGGCCGCGGACATTGAAGTCCGCGAAGTAGAAGCCGAATTCGCTGCACAGGAAGGCGTCGTCGGGGACCTCGACCCAGGCGTGCCCTTCCGGAGCGACGTAGGTCAAAGTATGGTCGAATTCGGCGAACTCGTCCCTAAGCAGCATGTCATTCTGGCGCTCAGGCGGACCGCGCAGTTCCAGGATAGGCGGCGGCTTGAGGAACGGCGTCAGGAAAAAAGCGTTGTCCGCTTTCGCCGCCAGGCCTTGCACGGTGCAGGAGTAATCAAAGGCCAGGGGGGCTTCGGGATGCTCCTCGCCAGTGATGCGCACTTCCCCGATCTGGGCCTTGGGCCAGGCGTACCTGACGGGCCACTCACGAACCGTGTCCTTGCGCCGCGGATCCGCGAGGGCTTCGCGCCACTGGCTGCCGGCGTTGCCGAAAAAGGCCAGGTTGCCTTTCACCGCGCCGGCGCCGGACCCATCCAACGCCACCTCGATATGTTGCGCGGACTGAAGGTTCCCCACGGTCTCGCCCCACACGCGCTTGAGGCGTGCGCCATCGTCGCCCAGGGCCAGCGCCAGCAGCCCAGCTTGGCTTGCATTCAGGTGTGGGAGGACATTGAGGTCGAAGGGCCAGGAGTACTTCGGCGCCCGTCCAAAGAACCCTGCCCAGCGGTCCGGCTCGCCGGGCTGCTCCAGGACCAGCATCTCGCCCCCGCTGCCGAAGTTGGCCAACTGGCGCGGGTCCCATAGATGCCGGGCATTCTTGGTATGCCAGGTCCTGCCGGGGACATAGGCGCCGTTCAGGAAGGCACTGCGCACCTTCAGCCCCACGCTCAGGCACATTTCGCGGGCCAGTTCGGTCATCTGCCCGGCGTGCCCCAAACGGGAGTACCACACGTCTCTGAGGGTCTGCGAGTCGTCGCCAACCTGGATGCTGCGCCAGACCCAGAGCACGAGGGCCTCGAATTTCGCGGCGGCATCCTGGCGTTTGAGCATGCTGGGGCTGACGATGCGCCGGGCTTCGTCCGCGGCCTCGGGCGGCAGTTCCTCCTTCTCGCGGTGCGTCAGCAGAGCGGCGAAGCGATAGGGCGGGTCGCGCATCTCGATAAAGACCAGCGGGATCACCTCCTGGTCGCCTTCGGGCGCCATGAGCGGCTCTTGCTTTATGCCCTCGACCTGCGTGTTGGTCCACTGGTACACGGTGCAGCCCGGCGGACCGGGCAGGATCTTCTCGTCTACCAGCTCAGGGCGGATCTTGCGGATGTCCAGCTTGCTCTTGGCTTCGTCGGGGATGAGCACCACCCAGCGCGAGACCGCCCGCGGCGCATCCAAGGCATTGAAGTTGAAACCCATGTTGAAGTTCGGGTCGTCCTCGTCCACCGGAGTGTGCGTCACGTAGGCGTGCTCGAGGACCGAGCCCGCGCCGACCTTGTACAAGCTGGCCGATTGGGCCAGGTTGAAGTCGTGGACGTTCTTGGGCTGGAAGGAACTGCCATCGGGGTTCAAGGTCCGCACGAAGATCATGTCTTGCCGTTGCGCGCGCACGAGCAGTTCGGAAAGCTCATGGATGCCCTGCTGGTTCAGGACCTTCTGGGCGATGTGCACGTAGGATTCGGCGGACAGGTCCGGCAGAATGCGCGTCACCATGAAGTCCACGATCCAGGCGTGGTTGGCGGACGGATAGTTCCGGTTGTCGAAGCGCGAAGTATCAATCTCCGCGACCTTGATGTCGTAAGGCTCCCACCAGCGCGGCAGCACCTTGTTTTCCAGTTCGCTCAGTTGCTGGCGGAGCTCCACGTCGCCGGCGTGCTCCTTCAGCCAGGCCTGGAGCAGCGCGCGGGCTTCATCGTCCTTCTGGAGGCGCAAGGCCAGGTCCACGAGCGCGGCCAGCGTCGGGCGTTTGCGTGCGTGATAGCGCGGCTGTTCTGCATAGAGTTTCTTCAGGAGCCTCCAGGCCTCTTTCAGGTCCCCCTTCTCCTTGAGCCAGCGGACGCGCGCTTCGGTCCAGTAATCCTCCCGGTCGGGATAGAGCTTCTCTTGTTCGTCCACGATCTTCCCAGCCCGCTCCAACTCGCCACGCTGCATGGCCAGCTCAAATTGGGAGGCCAGATCCAGCCGGCCCTTTTCAATCTGCTTTTGCTGCAGTTCCCTGGCGCGCACGCGGTTGCCTTCGCTTTCAAGGCAGGCGCTCAGGCGCGGCGCGTAGGCTTCGTCCAGTTCCGCCGCTTTCTCAAAACACTTTTCGGCCTCGGCAGAGAACTGCTTGCGTTGATACACGGCGCCCATTTCGGCCTGGGCGAGGGCGGAATCGGGGTGCGCGGACAGGCAGGCCTTGATTTTCTCAAAAGCCTGGTCCACAAAACCGCGTTCCAGGAAGAAATGATAAAGGGCCAGCAGATGCTGATGGCTGTCCGGGACCTTCTCCAGCGCGTGCTCGCGCAACTGCCGCGCTTCCTCGGCCTCGCGCGCTCCGCTGTCGCCCATCGCCTGGCCGGCCGAGGACAAGATGAAAGCACAGAGATCGAGCACGCCCGCCGAGTCCGGGAAAGAAGCAGCCAGCGTGCGTGCCAGCGCAGCGCGGGCAGGCAGGTCGTTCTCACGCTCCAGCGCCACGTCCAGCCAGGCCGCTTCGGGGACTGTCAACGTCCCGCTTTCCACCAGCGTATGCAAGCGGGTCTTCTTGGCGCTCCCAGCGGGCGCGGCGCCCGCGGCTCCTTTGTCTTCCTCGCCGGCGTACCGTTTGAGGAAGTAATCGGCGGTGGCGCCCGTCAGCTTCTCCGAAAGCAGGAAGCCGCGCAACGGAACGGCCTCATGCGCCGCCAGTTCGTCGCCGCTCAAGCCCTTCACCCGGACGCCTTTTGCCGGCCCGTAATCCGTGCCGAAGACACGCACGGACAGCAGCACGGTGCCGGCGAGTTTCACCAGCAGCGGGTTGGCGCCCTGCGCCAGGCGCACCCGGATCAACTCCCCGCCGGTGCGGCGGAACTGCACCTCTTCCGGTTCGCTCAGCACCGGCAAGCCGCGCAAGTAAACGCGGTACTGAGTGTCTGCCCGAACACCCAGGATGACATCCTGCGCGGCCTCGCTGGCCAGATTGGTGAAGGCGTAGAACACGCCCTTCGCGCCGGGGAAATGCAGATAGAGGTTCAGGTCGCGGTCCGGCGTTTTGACGTCTTTGAAAACCTGGATCTTCTCGCCGCCGGCTTCGCTGAACTCCAGCGTTTTCAGCGCCCGTTCAGGAGCGAAACGCTGCTCTATCGTGTTGCTCTTGTCCTTCCTGCCGAACGGTCCGGCAACGAACAGCCATTTGTCCACGTAACCCAGCCCCTCAAGGACCTTGCGGGCTTCTTCGGCCTTATTGACGTGGTAATACAGCGCGGCGATGTGATCCTTCAAGCTGAGGGCAATCGCGGGGCTGGCGTGCGGCGCAATCCTGGTGAACGCCGCCAGCACGGCGTCACGGCTTTCCACGAACTGCATGGCATCCATGGCCCTGGAGGCAAACACATTGCACAAGGGGCTGTCGGCGGACGCGGCGACCATCTGCAAGTTTAGCTGCTGGGACTCCTTGTAATCTCCGCGCGCCACCACGGCGGCACGCAGGCCTTCGAGGAGGGTGAGGTCCTTGGGATTGTTCTTCAGCGCCTCGCGGAAGGCTGCCTCCGCCGCGGCAAAGTCGTTCTTCAGGTAGGCTTCGCAGCCCTTCTGAGCGTCGCCGCCAGGAACCTTGAACGGCTTGCCGGCAGGGATGACGTACAGCGGCCTGTCCGCGCCTTTGGCGCCGGCCTTCTCCTTGGCAGGTGTCGCGGCGGGCGCAGCGTCTTCAGCATAAGAAACGCCGGCCGGCGCAAGTATGCCGGGAAGGATGAGTACGAAACTGAAGACCGTAATGCGGAAACGGCTAATTCGATCCATGCGCAGCTTCTCCCTATGCTTAAGATGCTCCTGCCTTATACAACTTTCCCCGCCGCCTGAAACAGAACAACAGCCCGAGACCTACGGCGGCAACCGCGAGGGCCAGCCAGTGGGACGTGGTCAGCCAAGGCACCGCGGCCCACATGGCCGGCTCATCCGCCCGCAGCAGTTCCTCGAAGAAGCGCGTAATCCCCGCCATGAGCAGCATCAGCGCCATGATCTGGCCATCGTACCTGCGCCGCGGCCAGTAAGCATACAGGAACGCAGCCACCAGCGCCCCGCCGAAGGCCGCATAGAGCTGCGTCGGGTGTACTCCCGCGGAACAGGCCGCGCTCTGCGGAATGAGGCCCTCCAGCACATGCTTCTGCCAAGACGGCGCGCCGGCCGGAAAATGCACCGCCCAAGGCAGGTCCGTCACTTCACCGTAGCAGCAACCATACATAAAGCAGCCGATGCGCCCGAAAGCCTGCCCTGCGATGAAGCTCGGCAGGCACAGATCGAGGAACGCCAGCGCGGGCAGCTTGTGGCGCCGGCAATAGTACCAGGTGAACGGCCAGACGGTGATGATCGCGCCGTGGAACGACAAGC
>JBEKKG010000368.1:0-7335 GCA_050010835.1 Planctomycetota bacterium | reverse complement strand
GTCAGTAAATGCGTGGCCCAGAGCGTACCGCGGGCGTCCCGCCCGCCTTCGTCCTCGCGCCCTGCCAGCCTGCCACGAGCGGGCGGGACGCCCGCGGTACATTTGCTGACATGCACCCTAGCGATGGGCGAAGGTTCACGTGGAGCGTGGTGCGTGAAGCGTCGGGTAAAACGGGGACGGAGGGGAATTAGGGAAAGGGAATAGCGAGTACCTGCACGAAACCTTTCTCCCTGCGCCCATCCTCCGTTGACCACTCAGCACACGGGCGTGAACCGGACTGGGCCCAGCGTTCGGCCCTGAGGCAGGTCAATCTCGGCGCCGCGCTTGGCGAGGCCCTGGCCGGAGGGCTCTTGACCGGCCACCCAGGTTCGCAGATAATGCCTTCGGCTCTCAGCTCTTCGAGTTCGGTTTCGGCAGCCGCTGCCCAGAACCAAGGTCTGAGCGCCAAGAGCAAAGATCCAAGCCGATGATCATAGACATCCACGCGCATTTTCCGTTCGGAGAATACAAGCATCCGGCGGACCTGGACCTTTTCCTGCGGCGGGCGCGCCGGTTCAAGGTAGAGCGCATTTGCCTTTCCGGACACGTCAACCGCTACGGATTCAACCCCACTGCCCGCCAAGTCCGGGAGATAAACTCCTGGACGCTCGAGGCCATGGCCAGGCATCCCGAGCAGATCGTCGGCCTGTGCTTCATCAATCCCGCAGCGGGCGCGGGCGCAGTGCGCAGGGAACTCGATTGGGCCATCGCCCGCCAGGGCTTTCGGGGGATCAAACTGTGGGTGTCCGTCAACTGCCGCAGCCGCAAGCTGGATCCGGTCCTGGCTCGGGCGCAGGAACTGGACGTGCCGGTGCTCCAGCACGCCTCCTACAACACGCTCGGCAAGGGCGCCCCGCACGAGTCCACACCCGCCGACGTGGCGGATTTGGCCTGCCGCTTTCCCGCGGTGCGCCTGATTATGGCCCATCTCGGCCACGCGCGGGTACAAGGGTTGACCGAGATTGCGCCGCACCGGAACATCCTGGTTGACATCTCAGGCAGCCAGCCTGCGCGCGGGCTCCTGGAAGAGGCAGTCCGCCGCCTGGGGGCGCAGCGCATCGTGTTCGGAACCGATCTGCCTATCCGGGACTACGCTTCCATACTCGGAAGACTTTATGAAGCGCCCATGACGGACCAGCAGCGCCGGCTGATCCTCGGCCAGAACGCGGCGCGGTTGCTGAGGCTCGAAACGCGATGATCGTTGACATCCACACGGCGGTGGGACGCTGGCCCTTCTCCGCAGCCCAGTCGCTGACGCCGCTGCGGTTGGGGTCGTTGCTGGCGCGGGCCGGAGTGGACTTGGCCTTGACATCGTCCCTGGAAGCTGTGTTTCACGAGGACCCTGCTGAGGATAACCGGCGGCTCTTCCGGCAACTTCGCGGCCATAAGCGGCTGCTCCCCGTTCCCGTCATCAACCCTCGATTGGCGGATTGGCGGGCGGCGGTGGCAGAGTGGGCGCAGCGGGCCGTGGCGGTCAAGATTCTGCCTTCCTATCACGCCTGCTCACTGGCCAGCGGCGCCGGCTCCTTGGGCGCCGGCGTGGATGGCCTGGCGGAGGAACTGGCCGGGCGCCGGCGCCCGTTGCTGGTACAGATGCGGATGGAGGATGAGCGGGTCCAGGCCCCCGCGCTGCGGGTGCCGGCCGTGCCGGTGGCGGATATCGTGGCGCTGGCCAAGAGGCATCCGCGTCTTGACATCGTGGCCTTGGGGGCCTACAGGTTGGAAGCCGGCGACTTGCTGCGACAGACGGCGCGCGTCCGCGTTGACGTCTCTTTCCTCGACGGCCTGGACGTGGTCGCTGTTCTCGTGAAGAAACACCGCGCTTTCGCCCAGCGCCTGCTCCTGGGTTCCCACGCGCCGCTGTTCTATGCGCAAGCGTCCGTGTTGAAGGTACTGACGGCCGAGACGACGGAGGCTGTACGCCGGGCGATTCTGGGCGGGAATGCCGCGCAGATGCTGGGACTTTGACGGAGCTACGAACATGGGCCGCACAGTACGCAAGTCCTGGGCGCTTTACCGGAAAGGAATCAAGCACCTGGCTTGCGGCAGTTCGACGCTTTCCAAGGTGCCCCGCCTCGCGAAGAGCGAACCCGCGGCGGTCGTGCGTGGCCGCGGCTGCCGCGTTTGGGACGCTGACGGCAACGAGTACATAGACTTCCGCAACGGGTTGGGGCCTGTCACGCTGGGCTATTGTGTGCCGGAGATTGACCAGGCTATCACGGAACAGCTCCGCTCGGGTATCGTGTTCGGACATCCTCACCCGCTGGAAGCGGAAGTTGCTGGGTTGCTGACGGAGGTTGTGCCCTGTGCCCAGAAGGTCCGCTTTCTCAAGACCGGCGGCGAGGCCATTGCGGCGTGCCTCAAGATCGCCCGCCGTGCCACGGGCAGGGATACGATTGTCCACTGCGGTTACAACGGCTGGCTCAGCAACCTGGGCAGGGGCGGCCAGCGCCCGGCGGGCTTGGCGGACAGCCAAGTGGAACTTGGTTTCCCGCAAGCCTTACAGCGTTGCCATCTGCGCTTGCCCTGGGGCGAGCTGCGAACCTGGGAGAAAATCTTCCGTCAGCGCGGCCCGCGGATCGCCGCCGCCGTGGTCGCCTGCGACTATGCTGAAATCGAGCAGGGGTGGGAGTTTCTGCCTGCACTGCGAAAGCTCACGCGGCAGCACGGGGCGCTGTTGATCATGGACGAGATTGTCACGGGCTTTCGGCTCGCCATCGGCGGGGCGCACGAGTATTTCCATTTCGACCCGGACCTGGCCGTCTTCGCCAAAGGCATCGCCAACGGCATGCCGCTGGCGGCCTATCTGGGCCGCGCGGACTTGCTGGACAGCGCCGGGGAATTGGGCATCAGCAGCACCTACGGCGGCGAGACGCTTTCGCTGGCCGCCGCCCGGGCCGCTATCGTCTTCTATAAGGAAAAGCAGGTGATTGAGCATCTGTGGCGGGCCGGCCGGCAGTTCGTGGAAGGCGCCAACCGGCTCTTGCGGAGCCGTGGTCTGACGGCGGCGCTCCGCGGGGCCGCGGTCTGCCCTGTGTTCTCGTTTGGCTCGGCCGAATTGGCCGCAGACTTCTTCGGCGCCTGCTACCGTCACGGCGTCAGCCTGTACGACCTGCCGTACGTCAACTGGTCCCACAAGGACCGGGACATCGCCGAGGCCCTGGAGAGGATCGAGCAGGCTGTTCACGAAATGCTGGCAAGACGGATAGCACGGGGTGGGTAGAACAGGAACGGAAGCAATCCTGTTCGGCACTAAGCAAGGACTATGCCATGCCGAACGTACGAAGGAACAGGGGGACGCTGAGGCACACCGCCGTGATCGTGCTGATAGCGATCTCCAGCCACATCGCGGCCGGCGAGGCGGTCTGGAACGAGAAAGAAGAGGACGCAAAGCTGCCGGCGAGCGTGAAGCTCTACTGGGGTGAGGAGCCTGTCGAGACTCTCAGCACCAAGCGTGGCCAGATCTGTCTGAACGGTATCTGGCAATTCGTCCCCATGCTCGATAGGGCTGAGACCCAGCCGCCTTCCGGGCTGGCATATATCAGCGTCCCCGGCTCATGGAAGCCCTGTGGGCCGTTGCCCGGGCTGGTCTCTGGGCGCGGGAAAGGCCCTGCCTGGAGGAATTGGGGCGCTGGGTCCGGAATCTGGTGCGCGTGGTACCAGCGCAAGATCAGGATCCCAGCGCCATGGGCGAACCAGGCGATTCTCGTCTCCCTCGAACGGGTGAGCACGGACGCCATTATCTATGCCAACGGCACAAAATGCGGCGCCATCGGATGGCCCTACGGCGAAGTGGATATCAGCCAGGCGCTCAAGGCGGGCGCTGAGGCGGTACTGCAGATTCAGGTCCTGGCCACGAGCGATAACACCCCGGCCACGTCTTTCCTGGACCCCGGCCGCGTGGTCACGACCGCGGCAAACCTTGAATCCAAAGGCCTGATCGGGGATGTGTTCCTGCGCAGCCGTCCGCAGGGCGCGCACATCAGCGATGCCTTTGTGCAGACCTCCACCAGGAAGAAGGAACTGAAGCTCGATGTCGAGGTGAGCGATGTGACGGTGGCTGGTCCAGTACAGTTCACAGCCAGACTCCTGGACGCCAACGGACGGGAGGAACAGTGTTTTCAGAGCCAGGCCGCGATGGACGGGAGCAAGAAGCAACTCATCCAGCTTGCATGGACATGGGACAATCCGCGTCTATGGGATTTCCAGCAGCCGAATCTCTACACCCTCAAGCTGGAAGCCAAGGGGGCGAACTGGAGCGACGAGTACGCTCAGCCCTTTGGCTTCCGCGAGTTCTGGATCGAGGGCCGGAAGTTCCTTCTGAACGGCACGGAGATCCGTTTCCGGCCGAATGCCCACGGCTATACGGAGTCTTGTTTTGGCGGTTCCGTGGAATTGACCGATGCCCATATCGAAGGCTGCATGTATGCGGGCTTCAACATGGAGGAATGCTGGCCTGTAAACCACGACCAGAAGGGCAGCGTAAACTACCGGGAACTGTGGGCGGAGCGCGCCGACCGCAAGGGATTCCTCCTCATGGGCACGGCGCTGCCCATAGACCCCGGCCAATGGCAGAAGGCCGAGTACCAGGAAAGCCACGGCAGGAAGCTGGAGCGGGAACTGCGCCGCTATCGTAACCATCCCTCCATCGTCATCTGGACGACAAACCCCAACTGGCTCGGCAACGGACTCGACCAGGATCCACGATACATCGGCCGGAGCGAGAGCGCAGCCCTCGCCCCGACGCTGGAGAATTGGAAAAAGGCGGCCGCCAAGGGAGCAGTGGCTGCCATCAAGAAGCTCGATCCCACCCGCCCGGTGCTCAACCACGCCGGTGCCTACAACGGCGACATCTACAACATTAACTGCTATCTGAATCTCATTCCTCTGCAGGAGCGCGAGGAATGGCTGACCGAATGGGCCAAGACCGGTGATATGCCGTTGATGTGCTGCGAGTTCGGGACTCCCTGGAAATATACGTTCCTGCAGGGCCGCTGGGGATTCGAGGCCAGCACTGAGCCCCTGGCGACTGAATACTGCGCGATCTATCTGGGGGCCGAGGCCTACGCGCTGGAGACCACGGACTACCGGCAGGCGATTCGCCGGCAGTACAAAGGGGGCCGGCAATTCGGCGATATGGGGGCCAACTGGAATACGGTCATGGATGCCTTGCCGGCATTCCAGCGGCTGCAAGCTCTCTTCAACCGCAACACCTTCCGCTCCTGGCGGACCCTGGGCATCACCGGCGGCATGGTGCCGTGGGACTACGGGTACGGCTGGGATGCCTTCGACAACGAACGGCGCCGGAAGGGCCTCCAGGTGGGTGAGCAGGATCTCCGCCCGTTCACGCCAGGCATGCGCGGCACCGCCCGCGCCAAGGCTACCGTCAATCTCACCAAGCCGTTTCAGCCGGGAGGGATGGACATCTACCCGGAGGGCGTGGCCTTGATGGCAGCCAACGGCCCAACGCTCGCCTGGATTGCGGGCGGGCCATCCGCCTTCACTGCCAAGGACCACAATTTTGAGCCTGCTCAAGACGTGGAAAAACAGGTTGTGTTGATCAACGACCAACGCACCCCGCAGGACTATCAGTACGCATGGACCGCTGAACTCGACGGCAAGCAATTCGCCGGTGACAACGGCAAAGGCCGGATCGAGCCGGCCCAGACCGTCTTCGTGCCCCTGCGTTGCCGCGTCCCCGGCGTGGCAGGCAACACGAAGACAACGGGGACCATCGCCCTCACAGCGAAGATTGGGGACCGTGAGCATAAGGATGCCTTCTCCTTTCGTGTGTTCCCTAAGGCGAACCCGTTGCCGCAGAGCGTTGCGCTGTACGATCCCGTGGGCAAGACGGCCAAGATGCTTGCGGCATTGGGGTGCAAAGCGCAGGAATGGAATGGGAAACCCGTATCCGAGTTGGTCGTGATCGGGCGTGAGGCCCTGTCCGGCGGCAAGGCTCTGCCTTTTGTTCTGGAAGCGCTTGTCGGCGCCGGAGGGCGCGTCCTGGTCTGCGCCCAAAGCCCCGAGTGGCTGTGCACGACGCTGGGGTTCCGTGTCGCTCCTCACCTCTCCCGGCGAGTATTCCCGGTGTCTGCGGCCCATCCCGTCTGCCAAGGCCTGGATGCAACGGACTTGTCCGATTGGTGCGGCGAGAGCACGCTGGTCGAAGCCCATCCCAGATACCCTATCCCGAGCCAGGTGCCGGGGTGGCGTTCTCCCGACCACGGTTGGCATTGGGGCAACCTGGGCGCCGTCACAAGCGCGGCCCTCGAGAAGCCGCATCGGGGCGGCTGGCGGCCCATCTTGGAATGCGAATTCGATTTGGCGTATTCGCCGCTCATGGAACTGGACTACGGGCAGGGCCGTCTCATTCTGTGCACGCTCGATCTCGAAGATCATGTCTCGCTGGATCCAGCCGCCGCCCTGCTGGCGCGTAATCTCCTTCAATACGCGGCTGCGACAACACCGCTTGCGCGCGCCAAACGCACGATCCTGGTGGGAGACGACACCGACAAGAAGACATTGGAGGCCCTGGGCGTTGCGTATCAGCCCGCGGCCAAGCTCGAACCGGATGCGGACCTCGTTGTCGTTGGCTGCCAAGCGCAGTGCAATGAAGCGGACCTGCAGAAGCACCTTGCAAAAGGAGGGAAGGTGCTGTTCCTCGCCCTCTCCGCGCCCGAGCATGAGTGCGGTGTGAAACTGAGACAGGTTCAGGCCTGCGCGGGGTCGCTTAACATTCCTGCCTGGCCGGAGTGCCAGGGACTCAGCCCGTCGGATCTTCACTGGCGCACGGAAAGTCCGGCGTGGCTCGTGGAATCCGGGGTCGAAAAAGGAGCCGATGGTCTCTTGGGATTGTTGCGCAAGGGGAACGGGGTTGCCGTCTTCTGCCAGATTGATCCCGAGCGCTTCCAGGCCGAGCAGAAGCCGTACTTCCGCCTCACGCGCTGGCGGCAGACGCGGGCCTTGGCGCAGATCCTGGCGAACCTCGGCGCAAGCTTCGCCAAGGACCGCGAGGCCTTTCGGCTGACGCCCGAACAGGGGAAGAAAGAGACGTCAGGCTGGTACGGCGCCGACTACCGCGACGAGTTCAAGAACGGCGACGATCCGTACCGGTACTTCCGCTGGTGAGGTCTGCGCGGGCGAAAAGATGAAGGTCAGAAGGCCCAAAGAGATAAGTGGGGTGTCCCCGGAACTTCGCGTCCGGTAGATGTCGCAAATCTTGCGGTAGAAATTCCGCTCCGACAGGCGGATTTCCCGGATGCGCTGGAGCAGTTCGTCGAAATACTCGTTCTGCGT
>JBEKKG010000367.1:0-7338 GCA_050010835.1 Planctomycetota bacterium | reverse complement strand
ACTGCGCGCCGTGCCGCGCGCAAGATGGAGGACCTTGTCGTCTTCCATCACGAAGCTGTCGCGGACCGCGCGCACGACGGCCACGGGCGTCCAGAGATGCTGGCGGTCGCCGGTGCATTCCTTCGCGCCAGGCTCCGGCCCGCGCTCTTCGCACCAGGTGTACAGCGGCGTGCCGTGGTTGAGCGTGGCGTAGAGATACCGCACGGCCGCGTCGCCGTTGTCGCGCTGCAAGTGGACTTCGGCGAGGTTGTCGAGCGTGATGGCCACCCACATGCCTTTTTCGAGCCAGCCGGTGTGTATGGGAATGCCGCCGGGACTGAGCTTGGATTCGATCTTGCGGATGGTGCCTGTAATCAGCTCATGGCCTGCCGGCAAGTGGCCGCAGGGAAACGCGGCATTGAGCGCGCCCCAGCGGCTGCCGCAGGTCTTGCCGGGCACGGCGGGAATCCAGCGGTAATCCTGTTCTTGGATTGCGCCGCGGTCCAGCGCTTGGAGCAGGTCCTCCAGCGCGGCGCGGTAGAAGCGCTCCAGCTCCGCGGCCTCGTCAGCGTGGCCGAGAATCCGCGCGGCCTCAACGGTGAGCTTGTCCGCGTAGACCGCCCAGATGTTGTGCGGCAGGAAGACGCCGTAGAGATCGTTTCCGTCCTTCAGGCCGGCGTCGCCCATGCCGCGCGGCATCAAACCGTACGTGAGCGGCCGCTGGTTATTGGCCGGCGGGACGCCGGCGCTCCCAGCCAGCACCCGCGTGCGCGCGCGCTGCTGCTCCTGCCAGCGCGAGCAGGCCGCCATGCGCGGGAAGACTTTGGCCAGATATTCCTTGTCGCCCGTGAGCCGGTAATGCTCCATCGCCGTCCAGCACTTGAAGCCTGAGCCGCCCCACATGTGGTGCGCCCAGCCCTTGGGTTCGGACCAGTTGCCGTCGGGTTCCTGGAGGTCGAGGCAGAGTTGATAGCCTTGAGCGGCTTCGGCGTGGTAGCCGGCCTGATCGAGCGCCACGGCGAGAATGCCGGCTTCATAAGCGTTGGGTGCGCGATAGCATTCCGTGCCCGGTTCGCCGGCAATGTAGCCCTCGGCGACAGGTTCGCGCATGATGAAGAGATCGCCTAGACAAGCATAGTGGGCATGGGCCACGCCGGCGTCGGGAATAGTAAGTCTGGCGGCGCGGCCAAGGAGCTTGCGCCACACGTCGCGCGCGGAGTCGAACTCCGCCTGCCAGTCCTTCTGCCGCAGTGCTGGCATATCGGCGTCATAAGCGCGGTACGGGCGGATCAGCCATGCAGTGCGTTTTTCGCCGGGCTTGAGGCGCCAGACGGGAAAGATCGTGTTCATGTTCTGGACTTCGTACTCTTCGCCGCCGAGCAGCAGCACGAGCACGCGGTCGGCGCGTTCCTTCCAGCCGGCTTGCAGGTTGTCGCGCGGCCACGCCGGATCAACCCAGGCCGGCAGCAGCCCCGCCCAGCCGCCGGGCACGCAGCATTTCAGTGCGACGCGGTGTTCGGCAGCGCTGGTGTTGGCCAGGTCCACGCGCGTCACCGCGGCCGACACACTGCCTATAACCTGAAGGCGCAAAGTGACGGTGCGGTCCGCGTCGCAGTATTCGTTGTCCAGCGCGGGCAGAAAGTCATCGAGGCGCCGCCAGGTGCTGCGCGGGAAGGCGTGGCCGTCGAGTTGCGGCTCAACCTTCACTTCCCAGTCCGTCTTTGGAGTCATGAAGGCGGCGAGCGGGAAACGGCGCAGGTCGTCGTAGGTCCAGGCCAGGCGCAGGTGGCCGGGCTGCAAATCGAGGAGCGTCTTGTCGCTGCTGTCGGGCAAGGCCACGGTCAGGCGATGGGGCGTGGCGAAGGCGTAGCTGAAATCCACGCGCTCCGGCTGGCTCTCTTGAACGGCTTCCTTCTGCTGGGACACGGGTTTTTCCTCCGCTGCATGAATGCAAATTGAAAACCAGAGAATGCAAACAATAGCTGTACGGCGCATGGTTGACATCCTGGCTGTTTCTGCCTCAAGCCCCTCGCCCCTAACCCCTCGCCCCTAACCCCTCGCCTATTTCTTCCCCAAGGGCCTGACCGGCATGCCCTTCAGCTTACCGAAAAGGCTGGGAACGTGCGATGTTTCACTGAAGACCGGCGCCCAATAGAGCAGTTCGCCGATGCTGCGCACATGCGCGAAGTTGAAACTCCATTCGGCGGCGGAAGTCTCCGTCCGGTCGAAACACTCCCAAGGCAGGGCGATTTCCACTGCCCAGCCTTCCTTGCCCTCGGCAACCTGGACCTCGTACTTCGGCTCCCAGCTCTTGTCGTGCTCGTTGTGCGACGTGACGAAAGTGTCGAAGGTCACACCCTTGCAGTTCACGATGATCTGATAGTAAGGGAACGTGCGCCGGCCCGCGGGTTCGAGGAAGAACTCGACCTCATCGTCGGCCCAGATCGCGTCGCTATCGTGCTTGGTCACCAGGGCCTTGAGTTTCTTCATCTGTGCTTCAGGTTCAGGGCATTCCGCGGCGAGATACAAGTTCTTGTCATCGTATGTGATGAACATCCGGCATTTCGTCTCGGACTCATGGCCGTACGTCCGCATGAACTTCTCTATCTTGCCAGCTTCCTTCCAGGCCTCGTCATCCAGCACGCCGTCAATCTTCGGCGCTGGCTTGGTGAGTTTCACAACGGTCAGTTCCGGCGGCTGCGGCGTGGCCTCATCGCCCGGCAGTCTTGGCGCTGCCAGGAGAAGCACGGAGAACACTACGGCAAAGTAACGCATCAGCCAAGCCGCAATCCAAAATCCACAATCCGCAATCCGCAATCCGCAATCAGTAGAGCGCCCACGCACCGTAACCCACGACGCTGTCCCGGCTGCCGGCGGTATCCCCGGAATTGCGCAGGTCCAGAGTCTTCACGCGCAGACCGTGCTTGCGGGCCGCGACGAGCAAACCCGCCACGGGAGCGGCGCCGCAAGCCTGGCGCGGAGCAATATCCTCGGGCCGCAGGGCCTCGATTGCGCGCGTGGCTGCGGCGTCGAGCGCTCTGGCGGTGTCGTAAGTGTGGAAATGGCTGAGGTCCGTGCTGATCACAAAAAGCGTTTCCGGCCCGCCCCAGAGCGCCTCAAAGACCTCCGCGGTGGCCTCCGCTTCCGCATCGCCTACGGCCAAGGGCACGAGTGTAAAGGCGGGCTTGCCTTCTGGCGGTTCCTGCGGCCCCAAGACGTATTGAAGAAACGGCAGATGCACCTCCAGGCTGTGTTCGGCGGCGTGCGCCAAGTCGTTGATCTCGACCTGCGGCAGCTTGCCGATCCTATCCACCGCAACTCTATCCACGGACACAACGCCCAAGGGTGTGGCAAAGCCGTCCATGCTGCTGGCGGCCAAGGCCCGCACGGGCACGCGGTGCACGGGGCCTGCCAGCACCACGCGCGTGACCAGGCCGCGCGCGTTCACGATCCGGGCGTAAGCCGACCCGGCAACAGGGCCGGAGTAGATGTAGCCCGCATGCGGCGCAATGATGGCTTTGGGCAGCGGCGCCTGCGCGTCCTTTTCTTCGGCCGGCAGGGCCTCCAGGGCGGCGCGGACGTATCCGGCCACGGATTCCCGTAGCTTCCTGGCATCGCTGGAGTAGAATGTTCCGGCGACGGCGGGGTTGCGGATCTTCATGTGTACCTCACTAGCAGTGTCCACTGGGAGTGTACCACAAGGATGCAAAGCCTCAAGCCTAGTGTGAGGGAGCTTATGCCACGGATATGCCGCCGCAACGCGGCGGCTTATCCGTGCTCCCCGCGGCTGGCACGGATGAGGCCGCGCCAAACAGCCGGCGCGGCCACATCCGTGGCACAAGTCCGGTGATGCACCTAGTGTGAGGGTTCTGCCATGAATGAGAGAAAAGGCCCCACGGTCCCCACCAAGCATTGGCACAAGCTGGACGACGGGCGCATTCAATGCGACATCTGCCCGCGCGCCTGCAAGTTGCATGAAGGCCAGCGCGGGCTGTGTTTTGTGCGCGCGCGGGAACAGGACCAGATCGTGCTCACCACCTACGGGCGCTCCAGCGGCTTCTGCGTGGACCCGATCGAGAAGAAGCCGCTCAACCACTTTCTGCCGGGCACGCCTATCCTTTCCTTTGGCACCGCCGGCTGCAACCTGGCGTGCAAGTTCTGTCAGAACTGGGATATCAGCCGCTCGCGCGAAGTGGACACGCTGAGCGACGAAGCCGCGCCGGAACTGCTCGCGCGCGCCGCACACAAACTTCGCTGCCCCAGCGTGGCTTACACTTACAACGACCCCATCGTCTTCCATGAATACGCGGTGGATGTCGCGCAGGCGTGCAAGGAGTACGGCATCAAATCGGTCGCCGTGACCAACGGCTACGTCAACGCGGCGCCGCGCGCGGAGTTCTATAGCCACATGGACGCGGCCAACGTGGACCTCAAGGCCTTCACGGACCGTTTCTACCACCAGATCTGCGGCGGACACTTGCAGCCCGTGCTGGAAACGCTGGTCTATCTGAAGAAGGAAACGAAGGTCTGGTTTGAGATCACGACGCTGCTGATCCCCGGCGAGAACGACTCGGAGAAGGAGATCGAGGAACTGACGCAGTGGGTCATGGCCAACCTTGGCCCCGACGTGCCGCTGCACTTCTCCGCGTTTCATCCGGACTGCCAGATGCTGGACAAGCCGCGCACGCCGCACGCGACCCTGGTCCGCGCGCGCAACATCGCCCGCAAGAACGGTGTGCGCTACGTCTTCACGGGCAACGTCAGCGATCTCGAAGGCGGCAGCACCTATTGCCACGCCTGCGGCAAGCTGCTCATCGGCCGGGATTCGTACATTCTCTCCGCATGGAACCTGACGCCTGCCGGAGCGTGCAAGTTCTGCGGGACGCCATGCGCGGGCGTCTTTCAGGCCCAGCCGGGCGATTGGGGCGCGCGGCGCTTGCCGGTGAGACTGAAGGATTTTAGCGTGTAGTTCACGCTTGAATGCTTACAACGAAGGCCTGCTCAGAGAATGAAAGTTATAAGCCGCAATGATGACTCCTCCAGTTGATGTCGAAGAGCTTGGCGAAGCGGAGAAGCACGCCTTGGAAGCAGAGGTTCGGCTTGGTCAGAGGATATGTAGTTTCTACACTGATCATGACTGGGACGGGACAGTGGAAGCCCTGGACCGATTGTTTGACCTTTGGTTGGGCGACGCGAGAGAGAAGAAACCGAGTCCCAACGACATTGCCTTGGGTCTGGGTGCCCTCATAGGGGAACTATTGCGGGCCAAACACGGTTGTCGCTGGGTGATTGTAACTGACAAGCTTGGTTGTGATCTCGGACTGATCAGCGACAGGACGGGTTGGCAGTTTTTCCCACGGCACTGGATAGCGAAGCGCCTAAACCCCGCGAATGCTGGCCAACAGATCATTGCTGGAATCATCGGAGCTTTGAAGAGTGAACTTGGCAGCTAACAGGTGAGCAGAATGCTTGGGAAATCGTGGGACACAATACTAATTCATGATTGAAAGTTGCCAGAAAAGCCAACTAGATTCTGGTTTGCCTTAAGACGAAAGGCGAACGATCAGAGGAAATGAGGATTGTGTCTCCCGATTTCATCAGGTGATTCTCGAAACCGCAGGACGGACCCATTCCCCCGGCCCTCACGGCTTCTTCGTGATCCCCTTGCCGCAGAGCGGCACGATGTCCCGCGCCTCCGCCACGGAGTAGTTGAAGATAGTGAAGCCGCCCGTCTTGAAGCGGCGCGTGATCTGGATCTGGTCAACCAGCTTGCAGAAATCCGCCGGGGGAGGCCAGCAGCTCAGGCCGATGCCCGGATAACACGGGACCTTGCCCGCCCAGCCAAGCTGCCGCCTGACCAGGCTCTCGAACTGGCCGTTCTCGGTTGTGTAGTCCATGGGGCAGACGAAGTCCAGATAGCCCCTTTCGCACCACAGTTTCCAGTCCTGGCCGACGCCATCGCGGTCCACGGACCAGTTTTGGAAGACCGCCGCGGAGATCTTGATCCCGGGCTTGGCTTTGCGCGCGGCCTCGTGCACCCCGGCCACGACCTTGGTTATGTTCTCGCGCCGGAAGTCGAGCCATTTCTGGCGCAGCCCTTCGTCGCGGCGCACGTCCGCGGGCCAGTTCTTGACTTTTTCGCCCGCAGCCGCTTCGAAGCGCTCACGGCACCCCGGACAGAAGCACTCGTCAGGCCCCGGATAGCGGATATAATCGAAGTGGATGCCGTCCACGCCGTACTTGGTAGCAACTTCCACCATCGCCTCGATCTCGAGTTTCTGGTTGTCCGGATGCGACGGGCAGAGCCACGTGTTCTCCGGCTTGCCGTCGAAGTGTACTTGGGTGCGGCCCGCCGCGCGCATCTTCTCGACGAACTCCTTGGGCGCGCGGCCGCTCATGTTCCAGTTGACTTTCCAGACGTGGCACTGCAAGCCGTACTTCTTGCAGGCGGCCAGGCACTTGGCGATCTGGTCGCCTTTCTCGCGGACTTCGGGGGCGACGGGCAGCACGCTGCTTTCGTAGAAGGCCGTGCCGCCCCAGAGCATATTGGGCAGGATCGTGGTGAAGCCGTTGTCGGCGAGGAGCTTGATGGCGGCGTCCCACTCCAGGCCCTGCACCCCAAAGGCGCTGTGGCACCAGAAGGCGCGATGTTCGCCCGGTTCGGGCTTCAGCGCGGCGCAGTAAGCACTGAGCAGCAGCGCGTCGGCTGCCGCCGCGGCATTGAGGGCCTCGGCCCATTTCCCGGCCTTGCAGAGCGCCTCAGCCTGGCCGTGGAGCTCCACGGCCTTGCCCGCCTGGACCGCGCCCTGCGCCTCGGCCAGGCTCTTGAACGGTCCGAAGCAGCCGACACGCGCAATGCGTGCACGGGCCGCGCGTTCCCAGAACTCAGGCAGGAAGTGGCCCACCAGCGCCAGCATCAGGCGCGGCTTGTTGGCGGGATCGTCCGCAAGCCAGACGTGAGTCATCTGGATGCAGTTGCCAGAGACGACTATCGCCGCGTCGCCCGTGGGCTGTCCCGCGTCGTCCTGCCAGACCGCGGCTACACGGCTCTTGCCGGCGACTGCCTTGGCTTCGCTGAGGTTCCACGAGTGCTGCTCGACGGCGGCCGGCGCGCCTTGCAGGACGTCCGGCAGGAAGCGCATGGAGGCGAAATGGCCGGGGCGCGTTTCCGGGACGTGCCGCCCGCCTTCGATGCCCACCGCGGGACGAAGCTGTCCCGGCAGACCGTAGAAGACAATGAGTTTCCCGCCCCCGTCAAGAAAGGCCAACAGCTTCCGGGCCACTTCGTCCGGCATGCCGGGATTGTGCGGCAGGATGAGCAGTTTCTTGCTCTTGAGCCGCTCCGCGGTGATGTCGAGA
>JBEKKG010000366.1:0-7352 GCA_050010835.1 Planctomycetota bacterium | reverse complement strand
CTCCGCTGTCAGAAATATGGCAGAAAAAAACAAGTGCCGAGCTTCTATTTTATGGCAAACATTATCTACCCGAAAGCATCGCACGCATCAGGAGGGCAAAGCTCCTGCAGGCGCGCTGGCGGATAGCAATGCTTAATTTGACGATACCCTTTCTTAAGGACAGGGCGAAGGCCGAGGGCACCTTCTCATGGCGTTGAGCGTTCGTGCCTGCTCAACTCAAGATGATAGCGTTTTCTGCTATCAATTTCAACGCCTTGCGAAAGGTGCTGACTGCGTGTGGCGGCCCTGGCAGCCAACACAGCGCTCATTTTGTTCGGCACGCTCGGTGGCAAGCGCTGGCCGTTACTGCTGGGACTGGCTTGGTTCTACCTCCACCTAGCGCCCAGCAATTCGTTCCTGCCGCGGCCGGACTTCCTGGCGGCGCGCAACGTCTACCTGCCCACGGCGGGGATTGTGACGCTGGTGGTTGGCGCGCTGCTCTGGCTGCCGGCGTGGCTGGACTGGAGAACTGCGGAAGCGCGGTCCGGCCCGGACCAGAGACCGCAGGGCCGCAAGAGGCTCAAGGCGCTGCCGGAGGCGCAGTTGTCCGCCACCGGTAGCGACCCGGAACTCATTCCTAAAGCAACTGTGGCACTGGCGCTCCTCTGCTTGTTGATCTGCTGGGCGTACAAGTCCAACATCTGGGCGCAAGGCTTTGTGAGTCCGGAAGGCAACTGTCCACCGGAAGGGGTGTGGGCGCGCAGCGCTCTGATCGCGCCCGACCATGGTGCGGTGCAGTTGAATCTGGCTTACACCATCCTGGCCCGCAGGAATCCTGAGCCGCCGAACCCGGAAGATCGGGACGATGCCGAGGCACATTTCAAGAGCGCTCTGGCCGCCGAGGACTCTCCCACCATGAGTTACCACACGGAGCGGCCCAAGACGCTGCGGCGGGCCTTGGCCGCGCGGATGCTGGGGTACATACACCTTTGGAAGGGCGAGAACGCGCTGGCTGAGCCGTACTTCCGGAAAAGCTGGCTGCTGTCGCCCAAGGATGCGACCTGGGTTGGGTGGGCAATCTCGTGTCTTAACGCCAACCTGACCGCGGCGCTGGCCGAGGTGATCGCTGAAGGCGAGAAGACCTGGCCGGGCGCGTGGTGGCCGCGGGCCATACGCGGCTTGCAGCAGGCTCAACAGTTCCAAGCCGGCCCCCTGGCCGAGGAGGCCCGCCGCAACCTGGAAGCCGCCGCGAATGCGCCGCCCGAACCTGGCAACGAACTGCGCATGCTTCAGAATCTGGCGATAAAGGCCCTGGAAGGAAGGAAAGCCAATGTCCCCAACACAGAGCATTTGCCCGAGGAAGGCAAACAGCATTAGGGTTGAGGCCTTCGCCTGGATTTGGACGACCGCACTTGGTATATCTCGTTGACCTCGAGCGGGGCCAGCGGTTTATTGGTAGTGGGCTTCTATCTGGGCTCGCAAAGGGGATGGAGGTTGGACGAATGGGCAGTCATTGGCCGCTTGTAGTTGCCGGCGGCATGATCGCACTGGCAGTTTCGCTGGGCATGTACCAGCATGATCTGGCGGCGAATGCAGCCACGGCCAGTAAGAAGGCCGAGGTGCCGCCTTTCGCGAACAAGGACTCCGGCAAGGCCGCTACTCCTGAAAGACCGCCGGCACCATCGGGCACCGCCCTGACCGCCGAGGAGCCCCTGGCTCCAGAAGGGAACGCAGCCGTCGCGCCGGAAGCAGTTCAGGCGCCCGCGCCCACGGTCCCACCCAACGCCGCTCTCGCACAAAAGATCGAACTGGCTACCGCCCGTCCCTTTGGTCCGGGGCCGGCAAAGCCGGGCGCGCTTGCGCCGGAGCCTCTGAACCAGGCTGCCAAGCAGGAGCAGAACAAGGCGGTCCTGGCGGGCCTGCGGGCGCTGCTCCAGGAGAAGCTGGGCGTTGTCCCGGCCAATCTGGCGGTCGCGGGCGCATACACTATAGGTATGGAAGGTGTCCGTCTGGACGTGAATCCCGGGGCGAATTGGAGCATCGGCCTTTACAACTTCAACGCCAAGAATCCGGAGGAGGAAACGCCGAACTTCAAGCGCTGCATGGAGGCCGTCGCCTCGTCCCTGGATATAGACATGACCAAGAAAGCAGTCAAGGCGGACAACGGAAAGAGCTACCTGAAAACCACCTGCAAGCTAGGCAACATCAGCATGGTTTTCGACCCGGCCAACAATAAGTGGACAATCAGCCCGCTCGGCCAAGCGGCGCAGGATGCAGCGCTTATTCGCCCCAAGGGAAACGAGCAGGTCATCCCGGCGCCTCCCAAGAAACAGGGCCCTCCCGTGGCCCCGCCCCGGCCGCCGGCAAAAGATGATGTCTTCTAACAGGCCAGCAGGTCAGCAGGCCAGCAGGACCACAAACACCGGCCGCACGCGCTGTCCCGTTACTCTGTTGTTCTGTTGGTTTGTGCCAAGGAGGGTTCCCATGATTAACCTGAGTTTTGGTCTGGTTTTGGCCGGCTTGACCGCGGTCTGGGTTCTTCTTAGCGCACTGCCGGCGTGCGCCGAGGAGTCCAAGCCTTGGAGCGACGAGCCCATTCAGGCGCGCATCCAGAAGCACCGCACCGCTGAGGTGACGCTGGCGGTGCAGGACGCGGCGGGCCGTCCGCTGGCCGCCCAGCCCGTGACCGTCTGCCAGGTGCGGCACAAGTTCCTCTTCGGCAGCAACGCCTTCGTTATCGCTCCGCAGGATCAGTCCGAGACGCAGAAGAAGTATCAGGAGCGCTTCGCCGCGCTGCTCAATTACGCGACGCTGCCGTTTTATTGGGGCGGCTACGAAGGCACGGAGGGCCAGCCGCAGGCTGAGCGCCTGCGCTCGATGGCCGAATGGTGCGCCCAGAACCACGTCCGCGCCAAGGGCCACCCGTTGTGCTGGCATGAAGTGGTCCCAAAGTGGCTGCCCCAGAAGACGCTCGAGGAAGTGCAAGCCCTCCAGGTGGCCCGCATCAGCAGGGAGGTGCAAGCCTTCGCCGGGCTGATTGACAACTGGGACGTGGCCAACGAGTTCTGCGTTACGCCTAATCATCAACCCGACACCAACCCGATAGCCAAGCTCTGCCGCAAACTGGGCCAGGTTGAGTTGCTCAAGCTGGCCTTCAACGCCGCGCACGCAGCCAACCCCAAAGCCGTCCTGCTGCTCAACGACTTCGACACCTCGGAGAAATACGCCGCCCTGCTCAAGTCCTGCCTCGATGCCGGCCTGCCTATTGACGCCATCGGCATCCAGTCGCACATGCACGGCGGCTACTGGGGGGCACAGAAGGCCTGGGAGACTTGTGAGCGCTTCGCCAAGTTCGGCAAGCCGCTCTTCTTCACCGAGACGACGATCATCTCCGGTGACAAGAAGCAGAACATGAACTGGCAGGGCGCCTACAAGGACTGGGACAGCAATGCAGCCGGGGAGCAGCGGCAGAAGGAGCAGGTGACCGAGTTCTACCGCATCCTCTTCTCGCACCCGGCGGTGCAGGGCCTCACCTGGTGGGACTTCTCGGACCTGCACGCCTGGCTCGGCGCGCCTTCAGGTCTGGTCCGCAAGGACATGTCGCCGAAGCCGGCCTACGAAGCGCTCATGCAAATGATCAAGAAGGACTGGTGGACCGGCCCGCTGCAACTCACCAGCGACACGGAGGGCCGCGTGAAATTCAAGGGCTTCCAGGGGAGGTACAGGGCGGAGTCTGCGGGCGCGAACGGCGAGTTCGAAGTGCTGGACGCCGGCCAGGCCACCGCCGCAGTGAAATTGGAAGCCGCGAAGTAGTTCTGTTGTTGGTTGCCGGCCGCACCTCATACCCCAGTGAACTGGAGCGCATGAGCGCTGAAGCAGGGGTCTTCCTCGGACCACTCCGGCCAGCGCTTTCTGAACCGTGCCAGCTCCGCACGAAACACGCCGGCCTTGCTGACCGATTCGTGATGCAGCAATTGCGCGAACGGCGTGCACACCACGCGCTTCCCGCTGCGAAGGACCTTGAGGCAGTAATCCACGTCGTTGTAGTTCAGGCTGAAAGTCTCGTCGAAGCCGCCCGCGGCCTTGAACACCTCCGCGCGCGTCATCAGGCAGGCGCCGGTCACCGCGCTGTAGTTGCGCGGCACAATGTTGCTGTAGAAGTACCCCGGATCATCCCCCGGCGCGCCGTAGTATGGATGCCCTGGGCTGCCGTGGATGATAAACACGCCGGCGTGCTGCAACCGGCCGTCGGGAAAGAACAGCTTCGCGCCCACCGTGCCGATTTCCGGCTGCTGCGAGAACTCCAGGAGGCTTTCCAGCCAGTCCGGCGTGAGGACTTCCACGTCGTCATTCAGGAACAAGAACTGGCTGCCCGCGGCCTGGCTCGCGCCCAGGTTGTTCACACGCGACCAGTTGAACGGATCGGCGTACCTCACGCGGCGCGCGCCGAGGGACTTGAACTTAGTTTCCAGGGCCTCGGGCATTTCGTTGCGGTCCAGAACCAGAATCTCGTATTCCTTGTATGTGCTTTTCTGAACAATGCTCTCGACGCAGCGCACAACATACGGAACCCCCTGCGGGTCGCCCTTGGGCGGCTGGCAGCGGCTGGGGATGATGATGCTCACCTTCGGCCGGTCCCCGTTGGGACACGCGCTGCTGCTGGGGCCGGAAATGGCAAACCGCACGCGGCTCGTTCCCGGTCTTGGACCAGGCTCGACGGTCCCCTCCCGCCCGGTGGCCGCGAGGTGCTCTTGCAGAGCGCGGCGCACAAGTTCCTGCGCTGCCGTAACACGGGCCTCCGGCTCGGACGCCGTCTCTGCGGCGGCGCGCGCGTGGTACAGCACGCTTCTTACATGGCCCACGCGCGCCCCGCGCGACAACAGCCGCAACAAGAGTGCGGGTTCAGCCTGCCGCAGGCTAACCGCCTGCGCCACACTCTCGCCCACCAGCACGGCGCGGTAAAAGGCCAACCGGCCTGTGTAGGGGTAAGCGAGGAAATACTCCGGCGACCAGTCCGGCTTAAAAAACGGCCTGCTGCGCCGGCCTCGGCGGTCCACACAGTCTTCATCGCTATAGAGCACATCGAGCGTGGGATTGGCTTTGAGCGCGCGAGCCATCGCCAGGAGCGCTTCTTCCGCCAGTTCGTCGCCCGCATCCAACAGCGCCACGTACTCCCTCTCCCCTGCGGGCAGGGTGTGGGGCGACTTGCCAAGTCGCCCGGGCGATTCGGCGAATCGCCCTACATCCCCCTCCCCTTGCGGGAGGGGGCAGGGGGAGGGCGTAGGCTCGACTTTTATCCGCCCATCCCGTTCCGCGTATTGCGCCACGATTGCCCGCGTGCGCGGGTCGAGAGCGTCCGCGCCGGCAAGGCGCAGTTCCCAGTGCGGATAGACCTGCCGCAGTAGAGACTCCAGGGAACTGCTCAGATCCTCTGCCCGCGCACCGGCCAGCAGCATGAGAATGGCAAAGCGCGGCGGGTCTGTCATCCCGTCCGCTTCGGCTCGCATCCGCGCGCGTGCGGTAGCGTTCAACTTGTGCTGTTGGCACCAGATCCAGTAAAGCACCTCGCCCGAAGCCGGGCCGCCCAGGCTTTGCACCAGCTTCGCCATTACGGTGCGGAATTCCCCGCTCAGCAGCAGACGCCCGCCCTTGGCGAGAGCGGAGCCGAAGCTGCGCCGGGATTGCAGTTCCTTCAGTTTGGAGGCGAGCGCCCTGAGCAGCAGCCACAGGCGCGAGACTCGCCGCACCGTGAAGGCGTTCAACCGGAATTTCCCGGGCTGGGCCAGCGGATCCAGGCGGATGGCGCGCACCGGCCGGTCCAACCGGATATAGCGGTCCACCCGCAAAGACTTGCGTATGGCGCCGAGCGGGATTGGTTCGCCAGGCCCGTCCTCGCTCTCCAGACTCAGCTCCACTTCGGATTCCAAGTCGCTTGCAATATCGAGGTGTACGTGGACCCACCCGGCCGGGAAGGACCGGCGCAGGATGAAATGCGGGTCGCTCCCTCCCGCGACCCAGGAGCCCGGTTCTTCTCCGGGAGCAAGCTGTGGCGACGGCTCCAGTGCCGCGGCTTTGAAATCTGGGCACTCCTGCATACAGGGCATCATATACTGGGCGCGGTTGAAATCCAGGCTTGAGGCTTGGGACTTGAGGCTTGAGGGGCGCGCGGCGAGAAGGCAAAGCCTCTAGCCTAGTCTATTCTCTCGATGCGCTTGCAGTTGTTAGGAGTGAAACTCCAGACGAGCGTAACGGTGTCGCCTTTCTGCATACGGCTCAGACTTGCGACAAGCTCCTTCTTCACGCCTGCGCTGGTAAAGCCGATGGTGTAACGGTCTGGCGGCCCTGCCTGGGGTTTCACGTCAACCCAGATATCACCCTTGCGAACGACCGTGCCGGTCACTGTCCCTGCGTGTTCCTTTGGCGTCAGCAGTTCAATGCCCAGCACGCGCCGGGGTTCGCTACAGGCCCAGATCAACCTCACGCGATTGCGCGGGTAAAGATGCTTGAGAGTTTCGAGCATCCCATTGTCGAGGCCGCCGCCCACCGGCTTCGGCAAGTACTTGACACCTTCGTCTTCGCCGTCGGGGATGACTGTAACTTCCGTGCCGCTGGCGCCGGTCAGAATGCCTGTGAGGAAGCCGCCTTCCTGGGGCTTGTCCTTCTCCGCAGCCAGAATGACATCCGCACCCCCTGGCGGGCTGAGCAGAACCTTGCCGCTGAACACTTGCACGGAGAGCTGGCCGGCCCCAGCTCCTTCCTGGCCTGCCAGAGTGACCTTGAATACCGTCCCCCGCACAGAGACGATCCCCAGGCCGCTCCCGACCGCAAGCGTCCCCAAGTTCTCTTTCACGGTGCAGGTGACGCTGCCTTGTTCCAGGAAGACTTCCCGGGCTTTGGGTTTGCCGTTAATGACGAGCGCGCCCCGGGGTTCCAGGACAAGCTGGCAATACCCATCCATTTCCTGCGTGACCGGCGCGGCGGCGGCGGCGATTCGCAACCCCTGCAAGGGATCGCCGCGATGCGACAACAAGTAGCCGGCCACGACTACGATTGTTGCAGCCGCTGCCAGAGACGCCCAACGCAGCCTGCGCCAGAGCCCGGCGGGGCTTGACGCCAATCCCGGCCCCGGCCGGGATTGACCGTCGCTCTCCGCTCTCGAACCCGCCGCGCGCGCGAGGATTTCCTTGGACAACTCAGGCGGTTTCTCGCCACCGAGTTCCTCGCGCAACAGCAGATCCACCAAGCGATCCAGGTCCTCGTCGTTCTCCATCTCTCATTGCGCTTTCGTGAGTATTCCTTCCGCCCCCACCTTTCGTTTCACGCACTGCGCCAAGCCGGCCCTCATGCGCCGCATGAACGACTTGATGCCGTCT
>JBEKKG010000365.1:0-7402 GCA_050010835.1 Planctomycetota bacterium | reverse complement strand
TCAGTAAATGCACGAGGCAGAGCGTACCGCGGGCGTCCCGCCCGCCTTTGCCCTCGGATTCTGCCAGCCTGCCACGAGCGGGCGGGACGCCCGCGGTACATTTACTGACATGCACCCCTGTTGACCTGCCGGCTTGCTGTTCTGTTGAACTGCGGCGCGCTTGCGGATAGATTGCCTCCTGGCGCGGACAGACAGCCGGAAAGCCCAGCGAACTGCCAGTCCCCGCTGGTAGAGGGGCGGTGACGATCCTGAGAGCCAGCACGCGCGATTCTCTGACGGCTGAAGAAGCCGCGCGCCTCACGTTTCATTACGAACGTTTGCGCGCCGTGGCCGCCGGTGTGCTGGAAACCGCGGGCGCGACTTTCCTGCTGCTGATTGCGGTTTCGTATTTCAAGGCGGGGCGCACGGAGAAGGCGCTGCTGGCCGCCGGCTTCAACCCCGGCCTGTTGCTGACGCCGCTGGTGGTGTATGTGGTCAGCCGCGCCCGTTTGCGCGCCACCGCGGCGGCCGCGTGCCTGGCGGCGCTGGGCGCGCTGGGCTTCCTTGTCGCGGCCACGGTGCCTTCTCTGCCCGTGTACATGTGGGGCTG
Source organism: Planctomycetota bacterium (assembly GCA_050010835.1). Taxonomy (GTDB): domain Bacteria; phylum Planctomycetota; class SZUA-567; order H5-PLA8; family H5-PLA8; genus JAPLOD01. Next base: position 6,813 of record JBEKKG010000365.1, on the reverse strand, counting down.
CCTGGCGGGTCTGCTGTGCGGCACTTCCTTCGTGCCGCTGCTGACGCAGATGTACCAGGAGAACTACCCCGGCGACAGGCGGGGGCGGCTGTTCACCAACGCGGTCATGGTCCGCATCGCCACGGCGGCCTTATTCAGTTTCTGGGCGGGCTGGCTCCTGACCCCATACTTGGGATTGTTCCGCTGGCTGTTGCTGCTCTACGCCTTGGCTTTGGCCGGCTCGGCCTACTGCTTGTGGCGCTGCCCTTCGCGGCCGTTGGCCCGCAGTTCCGCCGGCCTGTTCAGCGGTTTGCGGCACGTGCGGGATGATTATGTCTTCCGGCAGACCCTGATCTCCTGGTCGCTGATGGGCTTCGCCAATCTGATGATGTATCAGTTGCGGGTCGAGTACATGGCTAACAGCGAATACGGCGTGCCGTTCAAGACCGCTGTGATTGCGGCAGTGACGGGGTATATTCCCAATCTGGCGCGCCTGGTGTTGAGTCCGGTGTGGGGGCGCTTGTTCGACCGGATGAACTTCTTCACGCTGCGCATTACGCTCAACGTGGGCCTGGCGCTGGGAGTCATCGCTTTTTTTGCGGGCCGCGACCTGACAGGGATGGTGACAGGCGCGTTGATCTATGGCGTGACGAACGCCGGCGGCGAGGTGGCCTGGGGCTTGTGGGTGACGAAATTGGCGCCGCCTGAACGGGTTGCCGAATACATGGCGGTACACACGTTTCTGACCGGGGTGCGCGGCGTGGGCGCCCCGCTGCTGGGCTATTACTTGCTCAAGCATTGTTCCTTTCATACGTTAAGCTTGGTGTGCACCGGCCTGATCGCCGTGGCCACGCTGATGCTGATCCCGGAGCTGCGCGCGGGCAGGCAGGCCAAGCCGGGGCCGGGATTGGTGAGGGAAGTAGCGGACTGAGTGTCGGGTGCTATGCCCCAGCGCATGTTGTGCCAGGGCATAACTCCCCTACCTCCCATAATTCCCATCAGACACGCCGGCGCGCGTGCTGTTGCATGTCACTTGTCACGTGTCACTTGTCACGTGTCACGGAGTTCAGGAGAACGTAGCGGTGGCCGTTCCGACCACGTTTACCTGTAGTTGTGGCGCGAAGCTGGAGGTCCCCTCGGGGACCCAGGCCCGGACGATCTTGTGCCCGAAATGCCAGAGAAACGTGCCCATCCCGGAAGCGAAGGATGAAGCGCAGTGCGTGCCGGTGCGCGGCGAAGATGGCAAGGATTACTGGAGACTGGTCTGTTCGTGTGGCAAGCACGTGCGGACCCCCGCGGCGGTGGGCCAGCCCTACGGACGCTGCCCCAAATGCGGGCAGATGCTGAAAATGCCGGGGTTCCTGCTCGCCCAGAAACAGGCCGGAGCCGCTGCCGTTAACGTGGCCCTGGAGGCCGAACTGAAGCCCAGCCAGGATGGGACCGAAACGGTGGCTGCCGGCGTCGCGCCGGTTGAGGAACCGTTGACCCGCGACGCAGCCTTCATTGCGGCGGAACGCTTGCGCCCTGTTCATGCCGGCGGTGGCGCCCCCAGCGCGGGGGCGGAGAGCCGCATCAGCGCCTGGCCGCTGGCGGGCAAGCTCGCGCGCGCGCTGGCGGCCTTCATTGATCTCACGCTCGCTGTCGCGCTCACTGGTGTAGTGTTTGTCCTGGCCAGGAAGCAGGTCTTGCCGGAGTTGCTCTTGAGGAAAGAGCTGGTGTTTCCGTTGCTGGTGGCCGCGGGCGTTCTGAATGACGGTTTCATCCACATGCTGTCTGGAGCGAGCATCGGCAAGCGGCTCGTCGTGCTCACCACCCGGACCGCGAACGGCGCGGAAATGGGCCTGGCCAGAACATTCTTGCGCGGCCTGCTGAAGTGGCTGCTGATACCGGGTTGGCTGCTCGCTCTGGTTGATCCCAGCGAACGGACGCTGCACGATCTGCTGTGCAATACCCTGGTGCTGAAAGGACGGGCGAAGCACAAACACTAGAAAGACGTAGGCATTGACAGGTCTTGTCTTGAGGGGCATAATCCGTAGCGGATTGAAGGAGCAAGCGAAACATGAGTGGAGAATACAAGGAAGTCCAACGACTGGCCTTGAAACTCCCCGCAATCGAAAAGGCCCGTCTGGTAGACGCGCTGCTCGCAAGCCTTGACCGGCGGGACAGGGCGACAGACAGGCGCTGGAAGAAAGAGATTGAGGATCGAATAGAAGCGTACAGAACCGGAAGGATCAAATCCGTTCCACTTGGCGAGGTTCTGGCAAGATACCGCACAGAGTAATAAGGGGATCACAGGAAACATCATGCGCACACCCATCGTCCACGAAGGCGTGAAGTACCTGGAATACGAAATCCGGCAGATCGTTGAGGTGGCCAAGACCATCGAGGCGCTGGGCGTCTCCATGACCTGGGAGAACATCGGCGATCCGATCGAGATGGGTGAGAAAGTCGCACCCTGGATCGCTGACACGGTGAGCGGCCTCGTGCTGGACAGCCGCTCCTGGGCCTATTGCCCCACGCGGGGCGTGCAGGCCACGCGCGAGTTCCTCGCCGGCGAAGTCAACAAGCGCGGCGGGGTGCGCATCACCCCCAACGACATTCTCTTCGTCAACGGCATCGCCGACGCCGTGGACAAAGTCTACGACATGATCCGCCGGGATGTCCGCGTGATCATGCCCTCGCCCTCGTATCCCACGCACACTTCCAACGAGGCCAAGCGCAGCGAGTACGCCAAACTGCTCTTCCACCTCGATCCGCGCCGCGGCTGGCAGCCCGACATTGACGACCTGCGCATGAAGGTCAAGTACAACCCGCAGGTCGCGGGCATCGCCCTGGTCAATCCCGACAACCCCACCGGGATAGTTTATGAGGAGAAAATGCTGCGGGAGATCGTCGCTATCGCCCGCGCCTTCGGCCTGTTCGTCATCTGCGACGAGATTTACGCGCACATCTGCTTCAACGGCCGCCCCGCCTTCCACCTTTCGGAGTACCTCGGCGACGTCCCCGGCCTGGCGCTGCGCGGCATTTCCAAGGAGTACCCCTGGCCCGGCGCCCGCTGCGGCTGGTTTGAAATCCTCAATGCCGATAAGGATGCCGACTTTGCCGTCTATACCAAGGGCCTCCTGGCCGCGAAGATGATGGAAGTCTGCGCCACCACCCTGCCGCAGATGTCCATCCCCAGGATCTTCGGCGACCCGCGCTACCCTGCGCACCTGAAACGCCGCGCCGAGATGTTTGCCAAGCGCGCCGAGGAAGCCTATAGTATCTTCAGTCCGCTGTCGGGAACCATTGTCAACCGCGTGCAGGGCGCCTTCTACTTTACCGTCGTTTTCGAGGACGGTGTGCTCAACGAGCACCAGCATCTGGCCATTGAGAACCCAAAAGTGGCCTCCCTGATCGAAGCCATCGTCAAAGGCGTGTCCAACGACAAGCGGCTCGTCTACTATCTCATGGGCGCGGCCGGCATCTGTGTTACACCGCTCTCCGGCTTCCACTGCTCGTTGCCGGGCTTCCGCATCACGCTCCTTCAGACCGACGACGCCAAGCGGCGGGAGACGTTCCAGCGGATCGCGGGGGCGATAAAGGCGTACCTGGGGAGCGCATGAGAGAAACAGAATTGAAAATTGAAAAGTGAAAATTGCAAATTGCAAATTGCCCGCCAAGGCGCGCAATCCAATTTTTCAATTCTCACTTTTCAATCTGCAATTCTGTTTTTCTCTGGGGGTCTGAACTTCTTACGGCACCGCGATCTCGTACAGCATCCGCGCCCCCTCCGCCCCTCCACCGCCAACGTCTGCCGTGAACAGCAGGCACCCGTCCGCCACGCTGGCGGGCACTTCGGCGAGCCGTTTGCCGCTGGTGGCCAAGGCCCAGACTTTGAGCTGCTCCGCCAGAGCGTGCTTGAGCTTGATCTGCGCTTTGCCTGTGCGCACCAGATACGGCAGCTTGCCCCAGTCCAGAAGCGTCTGGCGGGCCTTCTCGCCGTACCGGATCTCCGAGTTTTGCAGGTCCGTCAGGTGCGTTGCCAGCAGGCGTTTGGACGATGAGAGCGGCTGGCCGTCGAGCGCGCTCAGCCACACCGTCGCATCGGCATCCTGGATCGTGACGCTCAGTCCCTTGTCCGCGCTGGCGATAGTCTGTCCTGCGGGCGCATAGCCGCCGGCGGTCTTGGGCGTGTCCAGGATCATCACGTCGCGCGCGGCGTCAATCGTGATCTCGCCGGTTTCGCTCTGGAAAAGGTTCTTGCCTGGGTCCGTTTGATTCTTCTCGCCCAGTATTTTCCGTTCCTTCAACAAGGCCAGGATCTCCTCGCCCTTAGCGGAGTAGGGCTTGATACTCTCCACGGCCTTGTTTCCCGCGAGCGCGCGCGAGTCCTCGCCGATGGGCAGGACGGCGGTGTGCCCCGCCAGCGCCTTGGCGTCGGTGGCCACAACCTGAGTGCCGACGCGCGTCACCCACGCCAGCCAGTGCCAGGGCGGGGCCAGGCCGGGCATGGGCTTCGCGCCGGCGGCTTCCTGCTCTGTCATCGCCACCACGACCGAATGCGGCGCGGCCTGCATGTCGCCGCGCACGTACAGGCACAGCGAGGCGCGTTCCGCCGCCTGGCCGAGCGGGTCGGTGGCCATGTCGAAGTACCCCAGCGGGGACGGAGCGAACAGGTTGCCGTGATTGTGGCTGTAGGCGAAGCGCCAGATGCCGCCCCAGCCTTGCAGCGCGCCCAGGGCGCCGGTCAGGATGCCGCCCACGCCGCGGAAACGGCCGGGACCCGAATAGTTGTATTCCGTGATCGTGAAGGGCTTGTCAAACAGCCGGGTGAAGGAACAGTGCCGCCCGCCCGCGGCGCCGCCGGCGATAGGGCTTTTGTTGTCGCAGCGGCTGGGCAGGCGCCACGGCGTTTCAATGAACTGCGGGTGGTCCACATAGAAGTGGTCGTCCACGTAATCGTAAACCTCGCGCGCGGTCTGGCTGCACACGTGGTTCGTCCAGGCGTTCGAGTTGGTCACCAGCGCCTTGCAGCCGCACTCGGTGTGCAGGAAGGTTTTCATCTTAGCGACCATCTCGCGGTCCGTCGCGGCGAAGAACACCAGGCAATCGCGCTGGCGCGGGCTGGAATTCCAGATGTTCGCGGGCAGGGCCACCGAGCCTTTGGCCGGGTCTTCGCTGTCCTTCAGGTCCTTGCCCCAGGCTTCGGCGAGCTTGTCGCGCGCCGGATACTGTTTGGCCAGCCACGCGTTCCAGGCCGTGTGCCATTCGGGCACGCTGCGCACGCGGTCCACGAAATTGCCGAACATGCCCTCGTTGATCATCGAAAGCCACGCCAGGGCCGGATCGTCGCTGTAGCGCAGGTTCGTATACGGATTGACGTGGGTCAGCAGCGCCTTGGCGAAGGCCTTCCAATTCTCCCACACGCCCGGCACGACCGGCACCATGATTTTGTAGGCGTCCATTTCGATGTTGCCAGGCTTGTCAATGCCGCAATCCTTGTACGGCACCGGCCGCGAGACGAACAGGTCCGTCGTGGTGTAAATCCCGCGTTTCGCACAGGCGGCGATGAGGTAATCGAGCTGCTCCAGTTTCTGCGGATTCAGCGTCGTCGAGTTCGGCTGCTTGGAGACCAGTTCGCCTTCGTAATGGTGGACGCGGATGGTGTTGTAGCCCAGCCGCGCCAGGCGCTCCGCCAGCCGGTCCGATTCCTCATGCGCCAGATACAGAGCGCCGAAACAGAAGTTGACGCCGTAGAAGCGGCGCGGCTTCTCCGGGTTCTGCTCGAACGCGAACTGCCCGTCCGGGCGCACGATGACGCGGCCAAACTTGCCCGCCGGCGCTTCCTGCAACCCCAGCGCCGAGAAATCGAGCGCTGAGCCGGGCTCGATGTCCAGCTCCAGGTTCAGCGGCGCCCATTCCGGCCCCGCCGTAATCGTCGTGACGCTGTCGTGTTCCACGGAAAAAGTCCCTCCCGGCGCGGACAACGTGAAGCCCAGCTTCACGGTCTCGCCTTTCTTGTATGCAGCCCCCATGCTTCCCGGCGCGCTGATGCGCACGCAGAAGCTCTCGGTTTTCCACTGCCTGTTGTCCTGGAGCAGCACCTGTGTCGGCTCGGCGAACGCGAAGCTCAGCCCCGGCCCGCCCGGCAACTGCGCAAGGACGAGCTTGCTGATCTTGCCGGAGAAGAGGCCGGTTTCCTTGAACTCCGCGGGAAACTCGCCGGTCTTGTCGTCGGCTGTCCACTGGCCGCGCGCCAGCACGTGGGTGGGAAAGTCCGCGCTGACGTGCAGGCTGTTCAGGGCCACGTCCGCCGCGGGAGTGTACTCGTATTCAGCCTTCACCGCGCCGTTCTCTTCCGCAATCGTGGCCGCGCCGTGGATCGTCGCGCCGCCGGGCGCCTTGATGGAGAAGGTATGCCGCGCCCCCTGGTTGGCCGCGGCGTTCTTGAATGAGCTGGTTGCCGCAGCCTGCCCCCAGCCCTTGTCGAAGAGCCCGATGTTGAACGCGCACAGCTCGCGCGTGCCGCTCTTGAGGTGCAGCACGCCGCTGAGGCCGACCAGGCCCTCAAGCTTCGCCGCTGGCTTGTCCTCGGCGGCACAGGCAGCGGCACAGACAACAACCAGAAGAACAGAAAGCAGCAAGCGCATGGGACAATCTCCACAAGGGGCCTTTATCAAAGCGCAGGGCACGTGGTTTGTCAAAACCTTTTGCCAGCACCGTGTTCCGCGAAGTCGGGTGCATGTCAGCAAATGTACCGCGGGCGTCCCGCCCGCCCGTGGCAGGCCGGCAGGGCGCGAGGACGAAGGCGGGCGGGACGCCCGCGGTACGCTCTGGGCCACGCATTTACTG